>JAXHVM010000112.1 GCA_034189185.1 Deferribacterota bacterium | reverse complement strand
ACCATGTTTTAAAAAAAATACTTCCACCTTCTTTAACATTTTTTGGTTAATAAAAATGAATCTCCCATATTTTAATAGGAAAGGTAAACCTATTGTATAGGATAGATAATAATTTATCAGTGCTCCAAATAAACTCCCCAATGTACCAAAAATAATAACTAAATATATAGACATTGCGCCCTTGCTACATAGATAGCCGGCAGGGGGCATAACAAGTTCGCTTGGAAAAGGGATAAAAGAACTTTCAATGGTCATAAATAAAAAAATTCCCAAATATCCCAATTTTTCTACACACAAGATAATTAATGAAGCAATCTCTTTTATGATTTATCCCTCAACAACTCATTTGCTTGATTCAGTGAAGAGTCAGTGACATTACCTGATATCATTGTTGCTAATATCTCTCGTCTACCTGCATCATCTAGCCTAACAATTCTAATAGAGGCTTTATTGCTATCAGTTTCTTTAACAATATGATAATGTGTATCACCCTTTGCAGCAATTACAGGTAAATGGGTAATCAAGATCAATTGCCTTTTTTCAGCAATTTTTGCTAATTTATTAGCAACCATTTTAGCGGTAATTCCTGAAATACCCGTATCAATTTCATCAAAAATAATTGTATTTATATTTTCAGATGTTGCAAATATTTCTTTCAAGACTAATACTATACGCGCCAACTCCCCACCTGAAGCTATCTTTCTTAAACCAGCTGGTGGAAATCCTGGATTAATACTAATATTAAACTCAGCCTCTATGCTTCCAGTTGGTATGTACTCTTCTAGCTCATTAAATTTAACCTTAAAGATTGCATTGTTTAACCCAACATCACCCAAGGCTTTAACTATCATATCTTCTAATCTTTGGGCAATCTCTTTTCTCTTTTCATTCAGATAAAATGATGCTTTTTTAAGCTCACCTTCTTTTATCTTCAATTTTTTTTCTAACTCAATAATTTTACTATCGTTTTCAGTGATATTCTGTAATTCTTCTTCAATCTCGTTCATCAATAAAACCAAGCCCTTTAAATCGGTTTTATACTTGTTCATTAGTGAATCTAAATAAAATTTTCTCTCAACAAGCCTATTTAAATCACTAATTTTACTAGTTTCATTATATCCAAGCTTTTCTTCTAATTCTTTTGATAGTTCATCAAAATAACTTCCAAGCTCTTCTATTTTTTTAAAATATATATCTATATCACTGTAAAATTCTTTGATATACTCTAATTCCCTTATTAATTTATTTAATAAATAGTTAAGATTTATATCTCCTTGGTTTAAATAATTAATAGCAGATGTAAGACTATCTGTTAATTTTTCAATATTAGATAAATATTTAATCTTATTATCTAAATATAAATCTTCATCTAAATTTAGTTTTGCATTAGATAGCTCTTTTTTTTTAAACAATAGTAAAGACTTTTTCTCCTCGTTAATCTTTTTTTCTTTTAATAATCTATTTAAATTATTTTTGAGGTTATTATACTCCTTAAATTTTTCAATATAATTATTTAGGTATTCTTTTTGTATAAAACTATCTATATATGACAAATGATATTTTTTGTCTGTTAAACGTTGATTCTCAAATTGAGTTGATATCTCAATTATATTTTGAGCTGTATTTTTAACATCTTTAAGGGTTGCAAACCTATTATTAATATAAATTTTATTTTTACTATTATAGAAAGCCTCCCTTCTAATTATAAGATAATCATCTATACTGAAAACCTCTTTAATGTTTTCATTAATTAATTTATCAACATTACTAAATATTCCTTCAATAACAATTGGCTTGTTTATGTCCTTATAATCATCCCTAGTTATTCTACTACCTAATAATGCTTTTAAGGCTTCAACTATTATTGTTTTGCCAGCGCCTGTTTCACCTGTGATAATATTTATTGATTTGCCAAATGCTAACTCAATGCTGTCTATAACAGCGAAATTCTTAATAGATAAAAAATCAAGCATCCTCTATTTAATGCCCCAACCTAATTTCTCTCTAAGCAAACTATAATAACTTCTATTCTTTGGTGTAATAAGTTTCACATTATGACTAGACTGTGTAATGTTTAATTTTATATCATTATTTTTTAACTTCTGCCCAATCTGTCCATCACAGGTTAAATAAATCTGTTCATTACTATTTTTCATCACCACAACTATTTTACTCCTCCTAGAGACAACAATGGGTCTATGTGTCAAAGAATGGGGGCAGATAGGTGTTATAATTATTGAATTTAATGTGGGATAAATAATTGGACCACCAGCTGCTAGGTTATAAGCAGTTGAGCCTGTAGGGGTAGAAAAAATAACCCCATCAGCCCTTAATGAATTAACAAAATGATCATCTATAAAAAGCTCAACATCTATCATCCTTGCTAAAGCCCCTTTATTTATAACAATATCATTTAATACATCAGTTGCAAATTTAGATTGCTTGTTTTCGAAAAGATCACAGTGTAGTTTCATCCTATTCTCAGCACAATAATCCCCTTTAATAACATTTTTTAGCATATTAACAGCTTCACCTGCCCTTATTTCAGTTAAAAACCCTAATCTGCCCATATTTATTCCCATAATAGGTACTTCTTTATCTCCAACTATTCTAACAGCTGAAATTAATGTACCATCCCCACCAAGGACAATAACTAAATCAGAGCCCTCTCTTATATCTTCTTCACTACTATGATTAGAAAGATTCAAAATAGATGCAGCCCTCTTATCATAAAGAACTTCTATATTCGATTCATCTAGCAATTTAACAATTTCTTCTAATAAATTAACTACATTTTCTGCGTGCGGTTTTGCTATTATTGCTACTGTTTTCATGCTTATCCTTTTTTCTTTTTTTGAATAATATAAATTTATTTAAATACTAACAAAAGTTAAAAGACTATATTATTTATAAACCATTTCCTTTATATATAGCATCAATTTTTTATACATGCTCTCTGCACTAATACCAGTAAGAGATCTCAATTCATTTATCTTGCCATGTTCAATAAATATATCCTGAAAACCAAATCTCAAGACTTTCCCACTCCAACTAATTTCATTCAAAAATACAGTGATTTCTTCCCCTGCACCACCTTTTAAAACATTTTCTTCGGCTATTACTACTAATTTTTTATTTATTAAAACTTTACTTAAATTATCTATATCTAATGGTTTTATAAATCTTAAGTTTATTAACGTTTGAGAACCAATTTCTTCTTTTAACATCTTATATAATCTAAATACCTCAGAAAATATATGGCCTACGGATACTAAAGCAATATCCCCCTCATTAAAAATTACCTCACTTTTACCAAATACAATATCATTTTTATTTAATTCATTATAGTTATTAACCTCTCCTTTGGGATACCTTATAGCAACAGGCTTATTTAAGTTATGCGATAACTTAATCATCTCTTCTAGCTCAAATTTATCTTTTGGTGCCATAATCACAAAATTAGGGATCTGCCTCAACATTGATATATCAAAAACACCATGATGTGTTGGTCCATCCGCTCCAACTAAACCAGCCCTGTCAATAAGTATACTAACAGGCAAGTTTTGTAAGGCTACATCATGTATTATCTGATCAAAGGCTCTTTGCAAAAAAGTTGAATATATAAAATAGTAGGGTTTTAAACCGGCTTTTGCAAGTCCAGCTGAAAATACCACTCCATGCTCTTCAGCAATCCCAACATCATAAAATCTATTTGGGAAATTTTTCTTAAAATCGTTTAAACCAACACCACTGGTCATTGCAGCAGTTAAAGCTACAACCTTGTCATCTTTTGAGGCTAAATCACATACAACTTTTCCTGCAACCTCAGAGTAAGTTACCTCTTTTTTTATCTTTATTGTAGCCCCCGTTGATATATCAAATGAAGAAATTGAATGGAATTTTGATGGATCCTCTTCTGCTGGTTTGTAACCTTTCCCTTTCTTTGTTCTAACATGAATTAATACTGGTTTATACTGTATTGCTGCGTTATGAAGTGAATCCTCTACAGCCTTTATGTTGTGTCCATTTACAGGTCCAATATACTTTAAGCCCAATACCTCAAAAAATATCCCTGGTGTAAACAAGCTAATTATTCCCTCTTCTAATTTCTTGGCAAATTGTAATAAATGATCACCAAGGGGTGCATATTTAAAAAAATTCTTTATATCTTTCCTAAATCTTGTATAGATTTCACCACTCATTATCTTTGAAAGATAACTTGAAATACCTCCAATATTTGGACTTATACACATATCATTGTCATTTAGTATTATAATTAACTGCTGTTTGTCTATATTGTTTAGGTTGTTAATTGCCTCCAGTGCTAAACCACTTGATAATGACCCATCTCCAATAACAGCTATAACATGACCCTTCTCTTTTAAATATTCCATGCCACACTTCAAACCTAGAGATGCTGATATTGAAGTAGCTGCATGTCCAACACTGAATATATCGTAAGGGCTTTCACCAGACTTAATAAACCCACTTATGCCTTTATACTGTCTAAGCGTATGAAAATTATCCCTTCTATCAGTTAATATTTTAAAAGGATATGCTTGATGTCCTACATCCCAAATTATTTTATCACTTTCTATGTCAAAATATCTTAAAAGGGCAATAGTAAGCTCAACAGTTCCTAAGCTTGAGGCAAGATGACCACCATTTTTAGCAACAGTTTTTATAATTAAATCCCTAACCTCAGTAGCAACTAACCCTAATTCTTTATAACTTAATTTCTTTAAATCATTTGGCGAATTCAACCTATAAAGTATACTCATTTTAATTGTTTCTATTTTCTATATATTTAGCTATCTCTACAAGTGGTTTTGCAGCATTTCCATAAAAACTAGCAACATCAACAGCTTCATTTATTAGCTCGCTTACATATTTTTTTGATTTATCAATTCCATATATGGCAGGATAGGTTATCTTTTTTAATTCCTTATCCTTGCCTACATCTTTACCTAATTGCGATACATTAGATGTAATATCAAGAATATCATCAACTATTTGAAAGGCAATCCCTATATTCTTTCCATACTCTCTCATCTTCTCTTTATCAATATCTGTTCCATAGCCTAATATAGCTCCAATCTCAACACAGTAAGATATAAGTTTGGCAGTTTTTAATAAATATATTTGTTCAACCAATTTATTACAACCCTTTGAATCTAAGTTATTACTAATATCCAAATATTGTCCATATACTAAACCTTCACATCCACTTACACAGCTTAGCTTGTGGGCTGCCTCTAACAAGATTTCAATTTCTATTTCACTATTTATCTTCCTGTCAAGCATAAGTTCAAAAGCCTTAGTTAGAAGAGCATCACCCGCTAATATTGCTATATCCTCACCATACACTTTATGGTTTGAAAGCTTACCCCTTCTATATGTTTCATTGTCCATGGCAGGTAAATCATCATGAATTAATGAGTAGGTGTGTAACATCTCTACAGCTGCTGCAAAGGGTGTTACCTTTTCAAAATTGCTATCAAAAATACCATAGGAAGAATAGATAAGAGTTGGACGTAATCTTTTCCCACCTGCAAAAAGAGAATACCTCATAGAGCCCAACAACTTATTTCCCTCAGTTTCCCCAAGACACTCCTCTAGAAAAGTATCTACTTTATCTGCCCAAAATTTAATATATGATTCAACGTTAAACATCGCAATCCCATTCTTTAACACTTAAATCGTCTTTTAAGACCTCCCTAACCTTCAACTCAATATTATCCAAGATCTTTCTACATTCTTTGCCCAACTTGATTCCCTCTTGAAAAAGCTCTAGTGATTCTTCTATGCCTATTTCTTCCTTTTCAAACCTGTCAACGATACTCTCAAGCCGTTTCATTTTTGTCTCAAATTTCTCATTTTCATCCATAGCAAATCTTTGAACCCCCTTTTTATTTTAAATTAGACCAATACCTGCAAATATTTCCTTTATATCCTTCGAAAGACCTTCAAAATAATATTTATTATTTTTA
>JAXHVM010000111.1 GCA_034189185.1 Deferribacterota bacterium | reverse complement strand
TTAACTGCACTACCTATTATAGAAACCCAAGCAGGAGATGTTTCGGCGTATATACCAACAAATGTTATTTCCATCACTGATGGACAGATTTATTTAGAAGGTGATTTGTTTTATGCAGGTGTTAGACCTGCAATTAATGTTGGGTTATCTGTCTCAAGGGTTGGTGGTTCGGCTCAAATTAAGGCTATGAAACAAGTTGCTGGCTCATTAAGATTAGATCTGGCTCAATATAGAGAATTAGCAGCTTTTGCACAATTTGGCAGCGAGCTAGACAAATCGACACAGGATCAATTGAATAGGGGTAGTAAATTAGTTGAAATATTAAAACAGGGTCAGTATAAACCAATGCCTGTTGAAGAGCAGATCATGGTTATTTTTGCTGGTGTAAATGGTTTTTTAGATGATTTGGATATCGATAAGATTGCTAGCTTTGAAGCAGAATTTTTGAATTTTATCAGGAATAATTATGATGATATATTAAAAGAGATAAGAGATAAGAAGAAACTAGATGATACACTTACTGAGAGAATAGGTGCAAGTATTAAGGAGTTTAAAAATTCTTTTATGTGAAAGAGTAATAGATGAGAAGTACCAAAGATATAAAGAGAAAAATAAACTCAATTAAAAATACTCAGAAGATAACAAAGGCAATGAAAATGGTTGCTGCAGCTAAATTGAGAAGGGCACAATCTGCTTTTGATAAGACAAAACCCTATGCTGACTCTATAAGAAAAATGACAAATAACCTAGCTTATGCAGTAGAGGATATAAGTCATCCCTACTTTTATGCAGGAACAAGTGCAAAAAAATTATTTGTTGTTGTCACATCTGATAGAGGTTTGTGTGGTGCATTTAACTCGAATATTTTAAAGATGTTTAATAATATTTCTAAAGATTACAATAAGAAGGATTTAATAGCCCTACCAGTAGGTAGGGTTGGTTATAATGCATTGACTAGAAATAATTTTGAAGTTGTTCATCCTTTTACCAATTATTTAGGAAAGATTTTTTATAATGATGCCAAGAAAATAGCTTCTAATATTAAAAATATGTATATTGATGGTGAAATTGGTGAAGTAAATATAATATATAATACATTTAAAAGTATTGCTGTTCAGCAACCAACGTGCTTTAAATTATTGCCAGTTGAGCTAGTTAGAGAAGATGAGTTTGAACAGGCAAGCTATATATTTGAACCAGCACCAGAAAAGCTTTTATCTGATCTTGTTGAAAGATATGTAGATTTTACTATATATAATAAGCTACTTGAATCAACTGTTGGTGAACACGGTTCAAGAATGGTTGCTATGGATAATGCTACAAGAAGTGCAGGGGATATGATAAACAGGTATATATTATCATATAATAAGGCAAGACAGGCTGCAATAACCACGGAAATATTAGATATTGTTAATTGTTCAGAGGCTTTAAACAAGTAAAAGGAGGTTGAATATTGAGTAAGGAAAATATTGGTAGGATTACCCAAATAATTGGGCCAGTTGTAGATATAAAATTTGACACGGAACAATTACCTGAGATTTATAATGCTGTAGAGATATTCGATGAGAAAACAAATAGAAGAATTGTTTGCGAAGTGCAACAACATTTGGGTGAAAATAATGTTAGAACAGTTGCTATGACATCAACTGATGGACTAGTAAAGGGTATGGAAGCAAGAGATTTAGGCAAATCAATAGATGTGCCAGTTGGAAAAGAGGTTTTAGGACGCATTATGAATGTAATTGGTGAACCTGTAGATGAGGTAGGTGATATAAAGGTAAAGGACCGTTGGCCTATTCATAGGCCTGCACCACAATTAGAAGATCAGGAGACAAGCTATGAGATCCTGGAAACTGGTATTAAGGTTATAGATTTATTAGAGCCTTACACAAAGGGTGGTAAAACTGGCTTATTTGGTGGTGCTGGTGTTGGTAAAACGGTGTTAATAATGGAATTAATTAACAATATAGCTAAAGAACATGGCGGATATTCAGTTTTTAGTGGTGTTGGAGAGAGAACTAGGGAAGGTAATGATCTTTGGCTAGAGATGAAGGAATCAGGTGTGATAGATAAGGTTTCCCTTGTATATGGCCAGATGAATGAACCGCCAGGTGCAAGGTTAAGGGTTGGGCTTTCTGGTTTAACTGTTGCGGAATATTTTAGGGATGTAGAAAGGCAAGATGTGTTATTATTTATAGATAATATTTTTAGATTCTCACAAGCTGGGTCAGAGGTTTCTGCATTGCTTGGAAGGATGCCATCTGCTGTTGGGTATCAACCAACCTTAGGTACTGAGATGGGAGAATTGCAAGAGAGAATTACTTCAACAAAAAAAGGCTCAATAACATCTGTTCAAGCTATATATGTTCCTGCAGACGATCTAACAGACCCTGCTCCTGCAACAACTTTTGCGCATTTGGATGCAACTACGGTTTTATCAAGACAGATTGCAGAGCTTGGTATATATCCTGCTGTTGATCCCCTTGATTCTACTTCGAGGATTTTAGATCCAAATATTATTGGGGAAGAGCATTATAATATTGCTAGAGAGGTTCAAAAGATATTACAGAGATATAAAGAGTTGCAGGATATTATTGCAATACTTGGGATGGAAGAGTTATCAGATGAAGATAAGCTAATTGTTTCAAGAGCTAGAAGGATTCAAAGGCTTTTTTCACAGCCCTTTCATGTTGCTGAACAATTTACAGGAACACCAGGCATATATGTAAAATTAGAGGATACTATAAAAGCTTTTAAATCTTTAATAAATGGTGAGTTAGACGAATTGCCTGAGAGGGCCTTTTATATGGTTGGTGGTCTAGATGATATTTATAAAAAAGCAGAAAAACTAAAAACTAATAAGTAATATTATGGATAAATTATATTTTGAGTTAGTAACCCCAGATAGGATTGTTGAAAAATGTCATATTGAAGAATTAATAGCACCTGGCGTAGAAGGTGAACTTGGCATATTATGCAATCATGCTCCTTTATTGACTGCTCTTACTATGGGCGAGTTAACATATAGGCATGATAATATGTATGATTATGCAATGGTTGAATATGGTTTTCTAGAGGTAATAGATAATAATATTATAATATTAGCTGAAAATGCTGAACTAGGAAAGAACATAAATTTAGCAAGTGCTTTGGAAGAGAAAAAGAAAGCAGAAGAACACCTAGATTATGTCAGAAAAAAGGATTCTAGAATGATTGAAGAAGCCGAAATAAGACTCAAGAGAGAGCTGTTAAGGGTAAAGGTAGCGGAGCGGTATAGATAGAATTTACGATAGATACAATATTTGATTGCAGTTTTAAGGTTTGTCAGCCAAAAATAGGGTACAGATTTTCGCTAGATTCTATAATATTAGCAAGATTTATTAAACCCCTAAAATTTGTCAAAAGAGCATTAGATATTGGTAGTGGTTGTGGAGTGATAGCAATCTACTTAGAGAAATATCTAAACATTGAAAATGTAGATGCTGTTGAGTATCAAAGGGAACTTTTTGAATGTCTCCTTAAAAGTATTTCATTAAATAATTTAAAAATAAATGTATTTAATAAAGATATTAAAATGTATAAGCCTAAATATTGTTATGAACTTATTGTATGTAATCCACCTTATAGGCAAGAAAATACTGGCAGAACTAGCTTAAATGACATAGAGAGGTATGCAAAGTTTGGCAGTTTTCTAACTGTCGAAGATATTTTTAGATTTTCTCATAAATATCTTCAAAATAAGGGTTTGTTGTATATAAGCTATGATGTTGATCTACTCGCCAATGTAATATCTATCTCAAGGAATTATAATTTAGAATTAAAGAGGTTAAAGTTCTTTTATGCTGATTCTAAAAGTAATGCTAAATTAGCGTTTATGGAATTTAGAAAGAATGTAGGTGCTTGGCTAACCGTTGAACCACCTATTTTTCAAAGAGTAGATGGTAAGCTAACAGATGATTTTAAAAATATATTTAAAGTTACTTAAGTTATTAATTAGTTTGGTAATTTCTTTCTCCAAAAATAGCTGTGCCTATTCTTACCATGTTAGAGCCTTCTTCTATAGCTACCTCAAAATCTTGGCTCATTCCCATAGAGAGATATTTTAATCCTAAAGGTTTTTTATATTGAAGAAATAACTCTGCCATACCACGAAAATTTTCTCTATTATCTTCAGGGTTTATTTTTAGTGGTGGTATATACATAAAGCCTTCTATATTTAAATTGTTCAATTTATTGATAGCTTCAATTAAGCTATCTAAATCAGATGGATAAACCCCTGATTTTTGTTTTTCTTTTGTTAGGTTAACTTGTATAAGTATGCTTTGAGTAATACCATATTCCTTTGCTTTTTTATTTATAATCTCAGCTATTTTTTGTCTATCAACTGATTGTATTAAATCAAAATTCTTTGGCAGAAACTTTGCCTTATTGCTCTGAATATGACCTATAAAGTGAAAAGATATCCCCTTATAATCTTTTAATAACTCTAATTTGTCTAAGGCTTCCTGGATCTTATTTTCACCGAAGATATATTGTCCTGCTCTGTAGGCAGCTAATATATGGTTAACAGAAAAGGTTTTACTAACTGCTACAAGGTTTATATCCTTTGGATTCTTTTTAATTTTATTAGCTGCTTTTTTTATTTTACCTCTAACTATTCTTAAATTACTTTTAATTACTTCATCCAGGCTAATGTTAACATCCTCTTAATTGTTTTATTGTCTCTTCTATAAGAGTATAACATTTTTGAGCAGGAAGAGCAATAATCTAGGTGATAGATATTGGTTACTTCATTTAATTTTAATATTTTATCAACTATGTGTCTTAATGATAGATGAAATTTGCCATTAATATCCTTATAATAAAATATGTCTTTATATAAATTTTGGAATTTAATTATAAGATTTATATCCACTGTATAGCATTTCTCACATATACCCACACCTACAATTGCTCCAAGTATTGTTTCATTTTTTGTTCTTATAGCATCTATTGTTTTTTCAATGATACCACTATAAATCCCTCTCCAACCACAATGTATATTAGATATAATATTTTGACCAAAGATTTGAACTGTATAGCAGTCCGCTGTTAATATGCCTATGGCAATATTTTTCTCTTTTGTTAATAGACCATCACATAAAAGACTACCTTTAGTAGATTTGTTTACAAATTCTATGTTGTTTGTGTGATTTTGCTTTGGTATAAGTACCCTTTCTATTCCAAAGTCTTCTTTTAATAAGTTATGATTGATCATATATTTTTTTGTGTTTTTAGAGTCCTCACTATCTAAAACCTGAAATAGTTGTGAATATTTAGTAGTTGTAAGAATATTGTATTTAATGCCTAAATATTCAATTTCTATTACTAGATTATTATCTATTGTCTTAAGCATAAATATTAAATATATATTAAAAATAAATGACTGTTAAGACTGGTTTTTTAAAAAAAGAAGCTAACTCTTTGTTTTCTGCGTTAGTATTTTTGACAGTTATTAAAATACCAATTAATGATTTTAGCCCGAATAACTCAGTTAGAGCATTTCCGCTAATAGGTTTATTTTTAGGATTTATTTTATACGGATTAACTTTTATTGATATAGAAATCATACCATTAATACAAGTTATAATCTATATATTTTTAACAGGAGCAATACATATAGATGGATTAGCTGATACATCTGATGCAATCTTTTCACATAAAACTACCAAAGAAAAACTTAATATTATGAAAGATAGTAGAATTGGTACTATGGGAGCAATATCACTTGTTTTAAACCTCTTAGTAAAATTTTCATGTTTTACTATTTTAGAAAACTCCATCTATCTATTGTTTATCCCAGCCTATTCACGCTTTTCTATGGTAATAGCCATATATAGACTTCCTTATATTAGAGAGAATAGTATTAATAAAAATTTTTTTAATAATAAAAATAATACAATGTTAATTTATGGCTTATTAATTTTAATATTTTCAATTTTATTTAATTTTAAATTTATATATTTGATAATTATTT
>JAXHVM010000110.1 GCA_034189185.1 Deferribacterota bacterium | reverse complement strand
AGAGACTAAATCCTTTATTGTTTTTTTAACATCCCTTTCTGATTCACCTAAGCCCAAAATTAAAGATGACTTTGTTAATATAGAAGGCTTTTTCTTCTTTATATACTCTAAAATATTTAATGATCTTTTGTAACCCGCAATAGGTCTAACTACTGGGTAAAGGGCCTCAACAGTCTCTAAATTATGTCCTATTACCACAGGTTCTGCAGCAATTACTAAATCAATTGAGTTTCTATCTGATTTAAAATCTGGCATGAGAATCTCAATTAATTGATAACCACTTGTTTTCAATTTATTTATTACATAATATATATAAGCTGCACCCCCATCAGGTAAATCATCTCTTGTTACAGTTGTTAAAACAATATAATTTAGATTTAGGTTATGGACTGCTTTTTTAACACTCTCGGCCTCTCCATAGTCTAAATTAGAGGGCTTTCCCTTTTTCACAGAACAGAATCCACAATTTCTAGTACATACATCCCCCATTAGCAAGAAGGTAGCTGTTTTTTTACTATAACATTCAGAGATATTTGGACAATCTGCATTCCAACAAATAGTTGAAACCCCACAATTATTAAACAACTTATGTAGCCAATGCATCTCTTCTAAATTAATATTGACCTTTAACCAACTAGGTATTGACATAACTTATATTAAATAAATCCTCTATTATTGGTATTAATTGAGTTTTTAAGTCATTGACTGAGACTTTAAGACCTTCTTTTTCTAAAGAAGTCACGCCAAATTCACTAATACCACAAGGGGTAATATAGCTAAAATAGTTTAAATCTACATTAACATTAAAGGCAATGCCATGCCATGTAATCCAATTTCTACAAGCAATACCTATAGAAGAAATCTTTTCATTGCCTATCCACACACCAGTATACTTTGCCTTTCTACCAGCTACTATATTATATAATTTCAGCAATCTAATAATAGCCTCTTCCAACATCTCGATGAATAGATGTAAATCTCTCTTGAAATAATTTAAATCTAGTATTGGATATACAACCAACTGACCAGGCCCGTGGAATGTAATATCACCGCCTCTATCTATAAAATATAGATCTGCCAGCTGTTTTAAATAGTTAAAATATTGTGGATCTTTTTTACAACCCTTACCAATGGTATAAACGGGGGTATGCTCTAATAAAAGAAAGACTCCTTTTAATGCCCCTTTTTTAACTAAATTAATATAATATTTTTGTAGATTTAATCCATTATCATAAGAAATAATACCACAATCTTTAAAATGATAGTTAAAAGCCATAATCTAAATTATATTTTATTAATAGGGGCATCCAACAAATCCTCTGCAGCTTCCTTAATACCCTCAGAAATGCTAGGATGGGCGTGTATTATTTCTACAAATTCATCTACTGTATACTCTGACTGAATAGCAACAACAGCTTCATGTATTATCTCACTGGCACATTCACCAACAATTGATACCCCAAGTAACTCATTGTATCTCTCATCTGCAATAATCTTAATTAAACCCTCTGATTTTGCCTCCAAAGCTGCCTTTGGTAAAATAAAATAAGGGAATTTACCTACTTTTACCCTGTTATATTTTTCTTTAGCCTCACTTTCACTTAAACCAACCCATGCAACCTCTGGTTTTGTATATACACAGGCAGGCACAGCCTTTAAATTAACAGGCTTTTTTAATCCTGCAATGTTACTAGCAGCAATAATGCCTTGATATGAGGCAACATGTGCTAGTTGATAAGAATTCACAATATCGCCTATAGCATATATATTATCTACATTAGTCTGTAAAAAACTATTTACAGCTATATATCCATCATTAAATAATTCGCTCATATTTTCAAAACCAGTATAATTTGCTTTTCTGCCTGTGGCTATCAGAATCTTATCAAAATTAATATCAATTTTATCATTATCAGTTAAAATAAAGGCAGTAGAATCTTTAATTTTTTCTATCTTAGAATGGGTGTAAAAAACAACACCCCTTTTTTTCAGGCTCTCATATATGACCTCTACAATATCCCTATCTAAGAAAGGAAGAATTTCAGGTAATAATTCGACAACTACTACCTTAGATCCCAAAGAACTAAAAATATATGCAAACTCTAACCCAATAACACCTGCACCCACAATTAATAATCTAGGAGGGATCTCATTTAATGCTAAGGCTGCCTCACTATCTAAGGTCTTTATACTATCTAGACCATCTATTTCAGGCATAGCCAGTTTAGATCCCGTTGCCAATATAATGTTTTTCCCTTTTAGTTTTTTATCTCCTACTCTAATAGCCTCTTTATCAATAAGGGTTGCAAATCCTTTATAAATATCAACATTGGCATTCTTTAACAAAGCCTCAACACCTTTTGAGAATTTTCTTACAATCCTATCCTTAAAAGCCATAAGTCTAGTAAAATTGAAATCATAATGTGCATCTATCCCAAATACTTTGGCCTCGTCAAAGGTATTTATAATATTCGCTGCATGACACAATACTTTAGTGGGTATGCATCCTCTATTCAAACAGGTACCACCCAAATCCCTTTCTTCAACTATCGCTGTTTTTAAGTGTAGTTGAGAAGCCCTGATTGCAGCAGTATAACCACCTGGACCTGCACCAATAACAATTAGATCATACATTTTAGCCCTCTAGGTGAGAAAACATTTTAAAGGATTTTCTATATTTGTCTTTAATATACTTAAAAATTTAGCACAATCTGCACCATCTATCACCCTGTGATCAAATGAAAGGCTAAACTTTAAAACTTTTACCTCTCTTACCTCTCCATTAGAAAGGATTAGTTCACTATCAATAGTATTTACACCTAATATAGCGGATTGACCAGGGTATATAATTGGTGTAAATGAGTCTATACCATACATACCCAAATTAGTTATAGTAAATGTTCCACCTTCTACATCATCTAAGGTTAGTTTAGACTCCCTGGCTTTCTGGGCTAATTCTTTCACTGTCTTTACAAATTGGATAAAACTTAGTTTATCTGCCTTTTTTACTATTGGCACTATAAGACCACTATCTGTAGCTACAGCTATACCTAGATTAATATCTTGATAGTAGATTATCTCATCATCTCTAAGGCAAGCATTTATTGAAGGGAAAGTCTTTATAGATTCAATTACAATCTTCGATATTAGATCGTTGTAGCTTAATTTAATATCTAATACAGTTTTTAACTCCTCTCTAAGGGAGATTAGTTTATCTACATTTACCTTTATATGTTCAGTAACGTGTGGTATTTCTCTTGCAGATTGGAGCATTCTACTGGCAATAACCTTTCTAATACCCGTTAATTTTATACTTTTGTAACCTACCTCTTTTTCTGGCTCTCCATATTCCTTTGGCTCTTCTAACTTTTGTTTATCCTTACTTTTTAAGTAATTCTCTACATCACTCTTTGTGATGCGCCCCCCTGGACCTGTAGCAGTAACAAGGGTTAAATCAATATTATGCTCTTTTGCTATTTTCTTTGCTACAGGGCTTGCCTTTACCTTGGTCTCTTTAGATTTTTCAGGGGTTATTTTACTTTGTTCATCCTTTTTGGTCTCCATATCCACTTGAACTTCTTCCCCCTCTAATGCAATAACCCCTATTGTCTCACCTACTTTAATGGTTTCACCTTCGCCTGCTACAATCTTTATTAAGATTCCATCAACCTGTGCCTCAACAACATTTGTAATCTTATCAGTGGTTATCTCAGCTATAGCTTCACCTTTTTTTATCTTATCACCTTCCTTTTTAAACCACTTGGTGATAGTACCTTCCTCCATTGTAAGACCTAGTTTTGGCATTACTATATTATGTGGCATCTATACTCCTTTAAAAAAATGATTTTATACCCTTTTCAATATCACTTGTTGAGGGTAGATAGTAATCCTCTAAAACCTTAGAGAAGGGAACCGGTGTGTTAATTGAACCAATCCTTACAATAGGGGCATCAAGATTATCAAAGGCCTCTTCTGCTATCAAAGCTGATATCTCAGCTGAGAAAGCACCCCTTCTATTTTCTTCAGTAACAATAACTACTCTATTTGTCTTTTTGATTGAGTTAAAGATGGTTTCCTTGTCAAAGGGAAAGAGTGTCCTAGGATCAATTACTTCACAGCTTATACCCTCACCTTCTAGTTTGTTTGCACACTCTAATGCTTTTAATACACAAACCCCTGTTGCAATAACTGTAACATCGCTTCCTTCTTTTTTAATATCAGCTTTACCAAACGGTATGGGGCTAAATTCTTCATCTACCATCCCCTTTGATGCATATAGCATTTTATTCTCAATAACTATTGTTGGGTTATCATCTCTGATTGCAGAAAGATAAAGCCCTATTGCATCATTTGGTGTTGAAGGATAGGCTACCTTAAGCCCTGGGGTGTGAACAAGCCAAGCCTCTAAACTCTGGGAGTGCTGGGCAGCACCCTGTATACCTGCCCCTGCTGCACATCTAATTATTAAAGGTAGGGTAATTTTACCCCCAAACATATACCTCATCTTAGCAGCCTGATTTACAATCTCATCCATAGCAACTGTTATAAAATCCATAAACATAATCTCTGCAATAGGCCTTAAGCCTGTAGCTGCAGCACCCACTGCAGCCCCTGCTATAGCCTCTTCTGATATTGGGGTATCCATTACCCTTGAAGGGCCAAATTCCTTAAATAACTTTTTTGTTACACCAAATACCCCAATTGATACATCCTCACCTAATAAAAAGACATTTTTATCCCTTCTCATCTCATAGGCAATAGCCTCACAAATTGCTTCTGCAAATCTCATCTCTTTCATTTTCTTGCCTCCTCAATTAAATCAGTATATACATCTTCCAAGGCTTCTTCTGCTACTGGATAGGGACTAGATTTTGCGAATTCTACTGCCTCATCTATCTCTTTATTTATATTACTTGTAATATCTTTTAACGTTGAATCCTCACAAATATTATTATCTAATAGGTATTTTTTTAATCTATCAATGGGGTCTTTCTTCTTCCACTCTTCTATCTCCTTTTTATCTCTGTAGTTCTGAGGGTCACCCTCAAAATGACCTCTCATTCTACATGTCTTACACTCTATTAAGGTTGGCCCTTCTCCACTACGAGCCCTTTTTATAGCTTTTTCTGTTTCACTATAGACTGCAAATATATCATTGCCGTCAACAACAACACCTGGTATAGCATAAGAGCTAGCCCTGTCAGCAATATTAGAGATCTTTTGATGTTTATTTTGAGCCATAAATTCACCGTACCTATTATTTTCACAGACAAAGACAACAGGTAAATTCCAGATAGAGGCTAGATTTAGTGCTTCATGGAAAGATCCTCTATTTGTTGCTCCATCTCCAAAGAAAGATACAGCAACTTGATCAGTGCCTCTATATTTAATTGATAGGGCTGCACCAGTAGCTATTGGTATACCAGCTCCTACAATGCCATTGGCACCAAGTATCCCCTTTGAGGCATCTGCAATATGCATAGAACCACCTTTGCCCTTACAATAACCAGTAGCTTTCCCATATAGTTCAGCCATCATAAATTTGACAATACCACCCTTAGCAATTAAATGACCGTGACCTCTATGGGTTGAGGTTATATAGTCATCATCACTTAATTGCTGACAAACACCCACACTAACAGCCTCTTCTCCCACATAACAATGGACAAAACCAAATAGCTCACCTCTAGCAAAGAGCTCTATTACTTTCTCTTCAAAGGCCCTAATGCGGAGCATTTTTTCATACATTGTTATTAAATCATTGTTTGGGATATTCATGCTTTGCTCCTTTTAAAAATTTTTAATATTCTAGTATTTTGATTATATAGTGCTTCTTTAGTTTGTGCCAATTCACTCAATTAAAAAAGGCATATTTATACACTTTTTATTAAGAGATAAAACAAATTTTATTGCCTACATTATTACTTTACTAATACAACATTTACTGCTTTTGTAAGAGCAACTACCTCATCTCCAATATCTAAATTCAATTCCTTTAAGGAATCTAATGTCATAACCGATGTTATAGTTAGATCAGGT
>JAXHVM010000109.1 GCA_034189185.1 Deferribacterota bacterium | reverse complement strand
ATAAAATTTTATTAGACATATAGATAAAGAATTTTATTGATATATATTGATAAATCTGTAAAAATATAAAGATTTATGAGGTAGAATATATGAAAATTGCTGTTATTGGCACTGGTTATGTTGGCTTAGTAACAGGTGCTTGTTTTGCCGAATTTGGCCTATTTGTTACTTGCGTTGATATAGATGAAAAAAAAATTGAAAACTTAAAGAATTGCAAAATACCTATTTACGAGCCAGGACTTGAGTCTATAATTAGGCGCAATGTTAGCGCAAAGAGGCTTTCCTTTACTACAGATATAGAAAGCTCAATTAAAAACAATCTTGTCATATTTCTTGCAGTTGGAACCCCATCCAATGCAGATGGTTCAGCAGATTTAAGTTCAATCTTTGATGTATCTAGGAAAATAGCAAAATTCATTAATAGTTATAAGGTAATAGTAAATAAAAGCACAGTCCCTATAGGCACAGGTAGCAAGGTAAAAGAGATTATTAGAAATGAGAAAAAAAATAATTGCGACTTTGACGTAGTTAGTAACCCAGAATTTCTTAGAGAAGGAAGTGCTGTAAATGATTTTTTAAGACCAGATAGAATAGTAATAGGAGCTGAAACTGATCATGCAATTGCTATAATGAAAGATATTTATTCACCACATTACCTCAATGAGCCACCCTTAGTAATTACTAATATAGAAACAGCAGAGATGATAAAATATGCAAGCAATGCCTTTTTAGCTTTAAAAATATCATATATTAATGAAATAGCAAATCTATGCGATCTAACAGGTAGCGATGTACACAAGGTTGCAAAAGCAATGGGGATGGATGGCAGAATCGGCAGTAAATTTTTACACCCTGGCCCCGGTTTTGGTGGTTCGTGCTTTCCAAAAGATTCAAGAGCTATTTTACATACATCTAAGATGTTTGGTTACAATTTTCAATTAGTAGAAACCCTTATAAAGGTTAATAACAATCAAAAAAAACATGCTGCAGATAAGATACTTAGGCTATTAGAAAAGAATGTTTCAAATAAGCCTTTGGAGAAATGTACTGTGGCCTTATTAGGTCTTTCCTTTAAACCAAATACTGATGATGTTAGAGAGTCACCCTCATTAACTATAATTGAAGAATTATTAAGGTATGATATTAGTATAAAGGCATATGATCCAGCAGCAATGAATAATATAAAAAACATCTTTGGAAACAAAATACAATATATGATCGATGAATATTTGGCAGCAAAAGATGCAGATTGTTTAGCCATAATAACTGAATGGAATCAATTTAGAAAACTTGATATGGAAAAAATAAAAAAACTCATGAAGAACCCAAATCTAGCAGATTTAAGAAATGTATACGAACCTGAATATATTAAAAGCCTGGGTTTTAATTATACCTGCATTGGCAGAGAGACTGTAGCATAAAATGGACGTTAAGTTTACAAGAAACTTTGCAATAATAGCTCACATTGACCATGGTAAGTCAACATTGGCTGATAGAATGCTAGAATTAACAAATAGTGTTAATGAAAGAAAGATGAAAGAACAGTTTTTAGATGATCTTGTTGTTGAAAGGAATAGGGGCATAACAGTAAAATCACGCACTGTATGTATAAAATATAAATATAAAGATGGTAATATATATAAATTAAATCTAGTGGATACCCCTGGACATGTTGATTTTAGCTATGAGGTTTCTCGAAGTTTAAAAGCATGCGAGGGGGCAATTTTAGTTGTAGATGCATCACAAGGGGTTCAAGCCCAAAGTATAGCAAATACATACAAAGCTGCTGAGCTCAATTTAGAGATTATACCAGTTATAAATAAGATTGATTTGCCTAGTGCTGACATTGACAAAACAAAAAGAGAGATTGAAGAACTTATTGGTATTGATGCAAACAGTGCAATTTTAACAAGTGCTAAAAAGAAAATAGGCATTGATAGCTTGTTAGATGCAATTATTGAAAGGATACCACAGCCTAAAGGGGATATAAAGGCTCCTCCAAAAGCCCTCATAATTGATTCTTGGTATGATGCCTATAGGGGTGTTATAGTATTGGTAAGAGTATTTGATGGCATCTTGAAAACAGAAGATAAAATATTTTTTATGTCTACACAAAAAACCTATGAAATAGATAGCATAGGTATTTTCGACCCTTTCCCTTCTATCGTTAATGGGCTATCAGCAGGGGATATAGGCTTTATTTCTGCAGGGGTAAAACACCCTAAAGACGTTAAAATTGGTGATACAATAGGGAATGTAGATAATCCAATTAACATGCCTTTAAAGGGCTTTAAGATTATAAAACCAATAGTATATTGCGGTTTCTATTTAGTCGATCCAGAAGCCCTTGAAGTTTTAAAAAATGCTCTTGAAAAACTCTCCCTAAACGATCCCTCATTTACTTTTGAAGCTGAGACATCTTCATCACTCGGTGTAGGTTATAGATGTGGTTTTCTTGGTATATTACATATGGAGATAATTCAAGAGCGATTAGAGAAGGAATTTGGGATAAATCTGATAACAACTGCTCCAACAGTTAAATATAGGGTGCACAAAAAAGATAGTACTATCTTAGAGGTTGACAATCCCTCGCTATGGCCTAATCCATCTGAGATATTAAAGGTAGAAGAACCCTTTGTGTATGCTACAATCATTATCCCAGATGAATTTGTGGGCAATGTTATACAACTTATGCAATCAAAAAGGGGTAAGCAAAAAAATATCAAATATACTCAAGAGAATAGGGTTGTCCTTGAATACAATTTACCTCTTGCAGAAATGATACTTGACTTCTATGATAAACTAATGTCAACAACTAAAGGCTTTGCATCATTTGATTATGAACATATTGGCTATTATGAATCTGACTTGGTTAAACTTGATATTATGATCAATAAAAACACAATTGACGCTTTAAGTTATATTGTAGATAGGGCTCAAGCCTACTATAAAGCCCGTGAACTAGTAGAAAGAATACAAAAGGTAATCCCAAGACAACTTTTTGAGGTTTCTATACAAGCAGCAATTGGAAAAAAAATTATTGCCAGGAAAAATGTAAAAGCCTATAGAAAAAATGTAACAGCAAAATGCTATGGTGGAGATATAACAAGAAAGAAAAAATTGCTTGAAAAACAAAAAGAAGGTAAAAAAAGAATGAAGCACGTTGGAAAGGTTGAAATTCCACAGGAAGCTTTTCTATCTATTTTAAAAATATGAAGGTGTAAAATGGAAAAACAGAATAAAAATAAGTGGAGAGAGACCCTAGACTCTTTGGTTGTTGCATTTGTTATAGCTATGCTTATTAGAGCCTTTTGTATTCAAGCTTATAAAATTCCTTCTGGCTCAATGAAGGACACACTACTACCAGGGGATCATATTATTGTTAATAAAATGGCCTATAAATTTAAAAAGCCTAAATTCCAAGATATTTTAGTATTTGAGTGGCCCCTCGATCCTACCAAGGATTTTATAAAAAGGGTAATTGGCTTGCCAGGCGATAGAATAAAAATGGAGGATAGAATACTCTATAGGAATGGAAAGAAAATAGATGAGCAATATGTTATCCATGGGGATAATTTTAATAAGGCGCCAAGGGATAGTTTCGATGAATTTACAGTGCCTAATGGTTATTATTTCGTTATGGGTGATAATAGAGATTCAAGTTTCGATAGTAGATATTGGGGTTTGGTTAATAAAGAATTGATAAAAGGTGAGGCATGGTTTATATATTGGTCATGGCAATTACCATGGGATTCTGAAGATGGCCAATTTAAGTTAAGATTCGACAGAATATTAAAATCAATCGGATAAGATGAAACTAAAATACAAGAAAATATTATTGAAATTAAGCGGTGAAGCCCTAATGGGTAAAAATAAATTTGGAATTGATGGTAATGTTGTAAAATATATAGCAAAGGAAATAAAAAAAATATATGAACTTGGCGTAGAGATTGGAATTGTTATTGGCGGTGGAAACATATTTAGAGGGGTATCTGATTCTGCTAAAGATATGGATAGGGTATCAGCTGATTATATGGGAATGCTCGCTACAGTTATCAATGCCCTATCACTTCAAAATGCTTTAGAAGCTTTAAATATCCCAACAAGAGTTTTAACAGCTATTGAAATGCGTCAAATTGCAGAGCCTTTTATTAGAAGAAGAGCTATGCGACATTTTGAAAAGGGCAGGATAGTTATATTTGCAGCTGGTACTGGCAACCCTTATTTCACAACTGATACAGCAGCAAGCCTTAGAGCCTCTGAAATTGGTGCAAAAATAGTTATAAAAGCAACGCGGGTAGGCGGTGTTTATTCTGCCGATCCCCTCAAAATAAAAAATGCTATCAAATATGATAAAATAACTTATCTAGAGATGATAAATAAGGGTTTAAAGGTAATGGATTCAACAGCTGTGAGTATGTGTATGGAAAATGATATACCAATTATTATATTTGATATATATGAAAAAGATGGTTTAAAGAAAATTGTTTTAGGAGAAAAACTTGGAACAATAGTAGGAGGTTCATATGATTGACGACATCTTAAAGAGTATTAGAGAAAAAATGGAAAAAACAACTATACACTTTAGAAGTGAATTAAAGAGTATAAGAACAGGACGGGCATCAATCAGCCTATTTGACAATATTAAAGTTGATTACTACGGAACACCCACACCAATAAATCAACTCTCAACCTTACACACACCAGATCCACACACTGTCACTATTCAACCGTGGGACCCCTCATCTGTAAAAATGATTGAAAAGGCTATTTTGGGCAGCAACTTAGGGTTAAACCCAACAAATGATGGCAAGATTATAAGGGTTACGATACCCCCGTTAACAGAAGAAAGGAGAACCGAGTTAACAAAGATCGTCAAAAAAATGGCTGAGGATGCAAAAATAGCTATAAGAAATGAACGAAGACTGGGCTTAGACAATATAAGAAAAGGTGAAAAAGAGGGAGAGATTTCAGAAGATATTGCAAAAAAAACATCTGATGACATACAGCAGTTAACCGATGAATTTGTAAAAAAAATTGATGAACTAGTTGAACAAAAAATAAATGAAATAATGGAGATATAATGAATCTTGACCCTATACCATCACATGTTGCAATTATAATGGATGGTAATGGTAGATGGGCAAAAAAAAGAAACCTCCCTAGGGTTGCTGGTCATAAATCTGGCATAGATGTAGTAAAAAAGATAATCAACCATACTCTAGATAGAAACATTAAATATCTTACATTGTTTGCATTTTCTACTGAAAATTGGCTTAGACCAAAAGAAGAAGTAGAAGAACTTATGAACTTATTAGATTTTTATATTGATAAAGAATTATATAAGGCCTTAGAAAAAAACATAAAATTTCTATATTCAGGTAGGATTGGTGATATTCCTAAGAATATAAGAAAGAAAATATACAAGGCTATTGAGCTCTCAAAAAACAATAATAAGATGATCCTAAACTTTGCATTGAGTTATGGTGGACAGGAAGAGATTGTCGATGCCATTAAAAAAATATTGAGTGATCATAGAGAAAATAAGATTGATATTGAGGATATTAACAAAAAAACTATCTACCAATATATGTATAATCCTGAAGTACCAGATATTGATCTCTTGATAAGAACAAGCGGTGAAAAAAGGATTAGCAATTTTATGTTATGGAGACTTGCCTACACAGAGCTATTTTTCACAAATACATTATGGCCAGATTTTACATGCGAGGAATTTGACAATGCCATTGAGGACTATTTAAATAGAAAAAGACGATATGGCCTAATTGATGAACAAATATTTAAAAAAACTACAAATGACAAATATTAAACAACGAATATTAACTGCGGCAATTATAATACCAATTAGTATATTTATTTTAATATATTCTAATTCTATTGTGTTTTACCTTATACTAGAATTGGTAATTTTTATTGCAATTATTGAATTCTTAAGGATGTTGTCTTCAAAGGGTATAAAATATATAAGCACCCCAATCATATTAAGTGGCATTTTTCTGCCCATAGCAATTGCTAGAGAAGATTTTTTTTTAGTAATTTTTACACTCCTTTTTATTTC
>JAXHVM010000108.1 GCA_034189185.1 Deferribacterota bacterium | reverse complement strand
GAGCATGCGGCTCATATCCGCAGCGTCCGGGGTTCGAGTCCCTGTGCCGCCATTTTGTTAATTCCCCTTTTTTAACATAATATATAATTCTATATGTTTTTAACTGGCATCTTTTTTGCTTTATTTAAAGTTAAGGTGCCACAATGAAAAAGATAATATTTTTAACCCTATTGATATTTTTAAATGCATGCTCAAAAGAGCTACCCAAAGAAGACGTTGATATTAAAACCACCAAAAGGCATATAGATATTCCCTTTGTCGATATAAAAGAGGCTGAGAAGTATATAGATATTTTAGGGCTAAGTTATAATGTATTGCCTATAAATAGAACATCTAAATTTTATATACTCCCTGTAAGGCTTGAATTATTGGGAGAGATTAAATATGTGAAAAGCTATGAAAATATTATAAAAAATTACATAATATTAAACGCCTTAGGATATATAGTAGAAGATAAAGAATTAGCTGATTATTATATTGTAATATCAATCAAAGAAAGTGTTAGAACATATCTATCGGAAAATTATTCCCTGGTAGAATTTTCTGTTTTTACAAAGCTAGATGTACCAGTGTTTCATATAAGTGTTAAAGTAAGATCAGATAGAGATGAAGGTTTTTACTATCATCCATCAAAACCAGCCAAATCACCTCGTTCTCTGAGCATAAATGGTATTATCTACATACTTAATAAATACTTTATAAAGATATTTCAAGGAGGTAAAAATGCTTAACGGCTTATATGTTGCCACAAGCGGTTTATTAGCTCAGGAAAATAGGGTCAATTCATTAAGCAATAATCTGGCAAATATAAACACAACTGGCTATAAGAAAGAAAAGCCTGTTTTTACTATGTATTTGCCAAGGGATAAGAGATATCCCCAAAATATTATAAGAGAAAGCCTTTACAATAAAAGTATAAATTCTGTTGTAAGACTTGATGATATATATACAGATTTTCAAACAGGAACATTAAAAGAGACAACTAACCCCTATGATTTAGCCCTTGGAAATGAAAATGCTTTTTTCGTTGTTGATACTCCTTTTGGCTTGAGATTTACAAGGGATGGTAATTTCACATTAAATAATGAGGGTGTTTTAGTTAATCAAGATGGTTATCCAGTTTTATCAAGTGATTATATAAATAATCCAGAGATTGTAATACCTAATGATGCAAATGTAACATTTACTGAACAGGGCGAAGTACTGATAGATAATCTATTGCAGAACAGGTTATACATAGTAAGCTTTAATAATTTGCATAATCTACAAAAAGTTGGTCGAAATATGTATCAAGCAACAAATATATTACCCGAAGAGGCAGAAAACCCAGAGTTAAAGCAGGGTTTTCTTGAATCAAGCAATGTTAATCCAGTTGGGGAAATGGTAAAGATGATAGATTCATTGCGTAGTTTTGAGCGCTACCAAAAAGCAATAGATATCTTAGATGGGGCAAATGACATTGCGTCAAATAGGTTAGGTAGAATTTCTTAAAATAAATTTTTAAGGAGGAAGGAAAATGTTAAGGTCACTATGGATAGCTGCTAGTGGAATGAATTCACAGCAAACTAATATTGATAATCTATCGAATAATTTAGCCAATGTTAACACTGTAGGATTTAAAAAAGGCAGGGTGAATTTTGAGGATTTATTATATCAAGAGATTAGGCCAGCTGGCGCTATAACATCAACTGGTTTGAATCATCCAACAGGTTTGCAATTGGGTATGGGTTCGAAAGTAGTTGGCACTGAAAAGATATTTAGCCAGGGTAGCTATCAAAATACTGGCAATCCTTTAGATTGGGTAATTGAAGGTGATGGCTTTTTTCAGGTTTTATTACCTCCAAATGATGAGATAGCGTACACTAGGAATGGTTCCTTTAAGTTGGATCAAGATGGTAATATTGTTACTGCTAATGGATATTATTTAGAGCCGCAAATTACAATACCTGATAATGCTACTGAGATAATGGTCTCTGAAGATGGGATTGTATCTGTTATGTTGCCAAATCAAATAGATCCAGTTGAGGTGGGTCAGATTGAGATAACACAATTTATAAATCCATCTGGGCTTGAAGCCATAGGTAAAAATCTATTTTTGCCCACACAATCAAGTGGAGATCCTATTGATGGCATCCCAGGAGAGGAGAATTTTGGAAAGATTAACCAAGGCATGTTAGAAATGAGTAATGTAAACCTAGTAGAGGAGATGGTAAATATGATAACTGCTCAAAGGGCATATGAAGTAAACTCAAAGGCAATCCAAACTTCTGATGATATGTTACAAATTGTTAACAATCTAAGGAGGTAAATATGAAAAAAATTATGTTATTACTTATTATAATTTTGCTAAATAGTAATTTAAATGCCAATGAGATAAAAATCAAAGGTGATACCCTTTTTTTAGAGGATATAGTAGGAGCAAAGATCAAAGAGCCTATTATTACTAATTTAAATTTTGGTGAAAGAACTTTTGTCCCAAAGGAGCGAATAAGAAGCATTCTTTATAGGTTAAACCTGCTAGATAAGTTTAAGGAATACGTTAAAGATTATACCGTTGTTAGAGAGGGAACATTGTTGACAGAAAAGGAGCTAAAAAAATCTTTTATAGAGAAGTTGGGAAAAATTTATCCTAATTTTGATTTTGAAGTGGAAAGGATTTCCTACAATAACAACATATTTTATCAAGATAAAGATAATATTTCCTTTGATATCCCTAGCCAACCATTTGGCTCAACCTATATAGATGTAGATAATGGCTATAAAAAGTATAGCCTATATACCTACTTAAAGGTGTATAAAGATGCTTATGTTGCTAAGAAGGATATTAGAAGAGGAAGCACATTAAAAGGAAATGTAATAAGAGAAAAAGTAGATGTTACCAATAAATATGACGATTTGGTTAATGATATTGACGGACTAATTGCTAGAACTACAATAAGAGAAGGCAAAATCATAACTGATGTGTATGTTGAAAAGAAGCCTGCACTAAAGAGGGGCGCAAGTGTTAAAATAAGATATAAAGGTGATTATGTGCTTGTTGAATCAAAGGGGGTATTGAGAGAAGATGCTTTTGTCGGAAAGTATGTTAGGGTTAAAAATGTTAGGTCTAATAAAGTGCTTACAGGGAAATATATTGGCGATTCGATTGTTAGTGTTAATTGAGATGGCATATATTTTGCTTATTATATAAGTAAAGGGAGTAAAAAATGGCAAAATATATTTTCTTAGCAGTATTATTGCTAGAAATATTTATAGCAGGTTGTACCAAGAATATTGAAAATATCCCCCCAAGCACATCCTATAATAGAGAGGTAGATGCCTACTATGACGCTATGAGAGAGAATCAAAATTATGGATCACTTTGGACTGACACCAAAACAGAGGGAACACTATTTTTAGATTATAAAGCAAGGAATATAGGAGATATTGTAATTGTAGAAATAATGGAGAACTCTTCAGCATCAAATACAAATACCACTGATGCAAGTAAAACCACAACCTATGATGCCAGTGTTGATACTTTTTTAGGTATGCCTATGGATTTAGGGATAAGTAATTTTTTAGGCATGGGAGAGCCCTTTAATCCAAGCGTTAGTGCACAAACAACAAATGACTTTCAGGGAGATGGAAGTAAGCAAAAAGCAGATCAGGTTCAAGCAACTGTTGCTGCTAGAATAGTAAATATTTTACCTTCTGGTAATTTAGTTATTGAGGGAAGCAGAGAAATTGTTGTAGATCAAGAAAAGCAGTATATATCAGTTAAAGGCGTTATAAGACAGAAAGATATTAATGCACAAAATGTTGTTCCATCAACTGCTATAGCTGATGCACAAATTTATTATACAGGCAAAGGAATGTTATCGGATGTTAATAAAAAAGGTTGGTTGGCACATGCTATAGATTGGGTATGGCCATTTTAGGAGGGGTTTTATGAAAAGGTTGGTTGTCTTATTCTTTGTGTTTTTACTAGTTTCAAATCAATTATATGCAGTTGCATTAAAAGATTTAGCAAAGATAAGAGGTGTTAGAGATAATCAACTTATTGGCTATGGTCTTGTAGTCGGCTTAAATGGTACAGGGGACCAAGATCAAACTGAATTTACAGTTCATACCCTAACTAATATGCTAGACAGGATGGGTATAACCGTTGACGAGAACAATGTTCGGGTTGACAATGTTGCTGCTGTTATGGTTACTGCGAAATTAACACCCTTTGCAAAGGTTGGCACTAAAATAGATGCTGTAGTATCATCAATAGGTGATGCTGATTCCCTAGAAGGGGGGACCCTTCTTTTGACCCCATTATCAGGGCCTGACGGAGAAGTATATGCAGTTGCCCAGGGACCTGTTACAGTTGGTGGGCTTAATGTTAATGTAAGGGGGGCAAATATTCGTGAAAACCACCCAACGGCAGGAAGGGTTCCAAATGGAGCAATTGTTGAGAAGGAGGTGCCCTACGATTTACCAAAAGATAATATTATTATTTCTTTTGAAAAGCTAAGCCTAAATAATATTGTAAAAGCTAAAAATGCAATAAATCAGTTTTTTGGAGAGGAGGTAGCCTCAATAGATTCACCTACAACTATCGCGTTGAATACCCCTATAAATTATAAAAATAATTTCTATGATTTCCTAAATGCTACAATGCTTATTGATATTGAGCCAGAGCCTTCCTCTAAGGTGGTTGTTGATGAAAGGACAGGTACTATTGTTTTAGGATCTGATGTAAGAATTACTACTGTAGCAGTTGCACATGGTGATTTAACAATTAGGATTTCATCTAATGTGTTAGTTAGTCAGCCTGCACCTTTTACTGGGGGGCAAACAGTTGTTACTGGTCAACCCCAGGTAGGGGTTGAGGAAGAAGAGGGTAAGCTTATGGTTCTACCAGAAGGGGCGCAGATTTCAGATTTAGTCAAAGCTTTGAATGCTATTGGTGCCACCCCTAGGGATCTTATATCTATATTACAGTCAATTGATGCTGCTGGTGCACTACAAGGCGAGTTAGAGGTGATATAATGGATGTAAATATGGTTTCTAATAATTTAGATAATATAGTAAATAATAGGCAAGATACAATTGATAGGCTTCAAAATTTAGATAAAAAGAGTGGTTTATCCTATAAAGAATTAAAAAAGTTAAAAAAGGCATGTGCTGATTTTGAGGCTATATTTTACCATATGATCTTTAAGAGCGCTAGAGAATCAATATCAGACGATGGATTTATAAAACAAAATAGAGCAGAGAAAATTTTTACAGATATGTTAGATAATGAAGTTGCAAAACAAACTGCTTATAGAAGTAGTAACGGGATTAAAGATATGCTTTTTAATTATTTTACCGATGCTATGAATTTAGATATTAATAGTAGCGATATAAAAATTGATGTTAAGGCGTAGTTCTATGTTAAAGTTGTTTAGAATATCTCCGATTATAGTTTGAGGCCTTAAGAAAGGAGGTGTATTATGGCTGTTGAGCAAGTAAGCAGTGTAAGCAAAAGTATAAGTAGTGATCCAAGTGTAAAATCAAATACTAAGGTTAATGGGTCAAAGAGTGATGTTAATAAGGCTCCTAACAAAACTGTTGAAGATAGTGTAAATATATCAAAGGAAGCCGCAAATGAGTTAAGCAAGGGGGTAGTTGAAGATAGTGCTAATGTACCAAAAGAAGCCGCAAATGAAGCAAATAGCAGTAAATCAGTTGATGACAGTAAAGATGCAGCAGACAAAAAAGAAGATAGTGATAACGCTAAGGAAGCAGATGATAAAGATAGTTCAAACACAGTTAGGGATAGAATTGATAATAGAGTAGAATCACTAAGTAACAGAATTGATAGTAGAGTTGAATCAGCAAGAAACAGAATAGAATCAGCAAGAAACAGAATTGATAGTAGAGTTGAATCAGCAAGAAACAGAGTTGAGAATAGGGTGGAATCAGCAAAAAACAGAGTTGAGAATAGAATCAATTCAATAAGAAATAGAATAGAGGGGATTTTTGGTTAATAAATATATGTTGAGGCCACTACCATGCAAATAGAAGATAAAACAAATATAAGTAGTTTTGAGAACCTAAAAGATGTTAACAAACAAACTGAAGTAAAGAGAAAACAG
>JAXHVM010000107.1 GCA_034189185.1 Deferribacterota bacterium | reverse complement strand
AAAAATTTATTAATTACTCATTGAATAAGATTCAAGAGGTAGGCGATATTATTGGAGATAAGAAAATATATATAGAGGTTGACGGTGGTATTAATGCTAATAATGTTGAACATGTTGTCTCTTGTGGCTGTAATGTAGTTGTAGCAGGTAGTTTTATTTTTTCTGGTAACGAATATAAGAAGCAAATAGAAAAATTAAGGGTTAGATAGTTTACAAATAATTATCAATACAAAATTTTCTTAATGTATTTATATTAATATAGAAGTGCTTCATTAGATTAAGGGTGAAATAGTATCCTTTATTAGTAAGTGTTAAATAATTATTTTCAAATTCTCTTAAGATTTTAATTTTTTTGAGAAATTCTAACAATATGGATGGGTATATCTTGGAGATAGATTGATATCTCTCTGAAATATTTTTACAATCATCTAAAAAGGAATTTTTGTTGAATTTTGTTTTATATAGTTTTAGCGTCAATAAATACATAATTTCTTGAAATGTATTTAGTTTTTTATAGGCCACATAGGGCAAATCATTTGATTCAATTAGATTGAAATATTTTTTTAAATTAAATGAATTAGCATAAAGGATGCCGTTAATGTAACCAAAGGATCCACATCCGGCACATATAAAAGAAGGGGTTTCGCTTATATACTCATCCACTAAATTTATGTTTTTTTTAGTATAGGACCACACTGAGCTCATAATATAATGTTTTTGTAAACTATATTTAATATATTCATAGAGGCTTTTTTCTTTTTTGTTTGTCTTAAATTCATCAAATAGCTTAATCGTATGATTCATTAATGGGTAATATGTAACTTGGTGAGGATTAATAATTTTAATATAATTTAATTCTTTCTCAATATCATATATATCTTGACCTGGTAAATTAAAGAGAAGGTCTAGATTAAATGTTTTTATTTTGTGGCTTGCATCTATCAATATGTCTATCAAATCATCTGTACTTGTGCTACCCTTTCTTCCTAGGTTTTGTGTTATATTTTGATCAAAAGATTGAATTCCAACGGATAATCTGTCAACCCCATTTTCTTTAAGTCTTTGTAGCATTTGGTTGTTTAATGTATAGGGGTCACTTTCAATAGATATTGAGCTAATGTTGTTATATTTTTTTAATTTGTTTATTAAACTAACAATGCCATCAATGTATAATGTAGGAGTGCCACCCCCTATATAGACATCAGAGATGGTAAAACCTTTTTCTGCCAATAGCTCAATTTCTTTAAGTAAATATTTATAATATAGCTTTATTGTATCCTCTTGATATTTGAACTTATGAAAAAAACAGTAGTTACAAAGATTTTTACAGAAGGGGATATGTATGTATAATGTGTTGTTATTAAAACTAGTAATTGGCAGACCTTTATCTACTGTTTTATAACGAAAATCAACAAATCTTGATAAACGCGCTACTGATTGTAATAATTTAACATCAACCATTGTGAAATGTCATTTAAATATTTTAAATAAATATAAAATAAATTAAAATAAATTATAATATAATTAAACGCCTCTTGCCATTGCTTCAAGTCTCTTTATCCTCTCTTCAACAGGTGGATGGGTAGAAAATAGTGTCATTATATTTTTACCACTAAGAGGGTTTATAATAAACATATGTGATGTTGCTGGATTGGCTTTCATTGGTTTTGCAGCTACACCACCGGATATTTTTCTTAATGCCGATGCAAGTGCAGTTGGGTCACCAGAAAAATATGCACCTTTTGAATCAGCTAAATATTCCCTAGATCTTGAAATAGCCATTTGAACAAGCATAGCAGCAATAGGGGCAAGAATTGAAACTAGTAATAAAACTATAAAACCCATTGGATTATTATTGTCATCATCACCACCAAAACCTCCAAATATAGCAGACCACCTTGCCATATCAGCAAGCATCATTATTGCGCCAGCAACAGTTGCAGCAATAGATCCAATTAATATATCTCTATTCTTTACATGTGCTAGCTCATGTCCTAATACGCCTTCTAATTCTCTTTCATTTAGTAATTGTAATATTCCAGAAGTTACTGCAACAGCAGCATGCTTTGGATTTCTTCCAGTTGCAAAGGCATTTGGAGTTGAATTGTTGATAATATAGACCTTGGGCATTGGCAGGTTTGCCTTTGTTGTAAGCCTTCTTACAATTCTATATAAATCTGGAGCACTTGCCTCATCTACTTCTTTAGCTCTATACATTTTAAGAACAATAGAGTCTGAAAACCAATAAGAGAATAGATTCATAAGTAGGGCAAATACAAACGCAATAATCATGCCAGTCTTGCCACCAATAAGACCACCAATAAAAATAAACAGAACTGTCAATATTGTTAAAAAGAAAGCTGTTTTTAAAGTATTTATGTTCATATTAGATTCACCTTTTTATTTTTTTATAAATAATAAACTTTTTGTATAAAATATCAATATTTTTAATATCGTTAGTGTATGTTATTTGAATATATCACCTATTTTTATTTGACTTCCCCTAATAAATTCACCTGCCTTCATTCTTTTTTTACCTTCTAACTGTAATTCATCAACTACCAATATATCTTTACCTGTTTTAATATATATATTATCTTTGGTTATCATCATAATTTGGCCTACTTTAAACCCATTTTCATGGTGGTTATCACGTTTAACATGTGCTTTATAAAATTTTATTCTTTTTTTATTAAGAAATGAGTAAGCTGTAGGCCAGGGGATTAAACCCCTTATCCTGCATTCTATTCTTTTAGCGCTCTCACTCCAGTTAATTATACCGTCCTCTTTTTTTAGCATTGGAGCAAAGTTCACTCTTTCTTCATTTTGTTTTTTTGGTTTAATTCTATTAAAATTGTCTAAAGTTTTTATAAGCAGATTAGAACCCATTATAGATAATTCACTATTTAATTGTTGGGCATCTTTTTTATCTATGGTTGTATAATCTTGCAGCAAAATATCGCCTGCATCTAATTTCTCATTCATTAACATTGTTGTAACGCCAGTGTATTTCTCTCCATTTATTATAGCCCAATTTACAGGTGCAGCTCCCCTATATTTTGGTAAAAGTGAAAAATGCACATTTATAGGAGCTTTCTTTGGTATTTTTAGTATTTCTTTTGGTATTATTAGGCCATAAGCTACAACTACTAAAAAATCAGGCTTAATTGTCTTTATTATTTCTATGGCCTCAATATTGTTTTTAAGGCTTTTTGGTTGGAAAACTTCTATTTTGTGTTTTATTGCAAATTCCTTTGTAGGGGCGTATACATATTTGTGTCCTCTATTCTTTGGTTTATCAATTTTGCAGACAATTAATCTTACATTATATCTGTTGTGTAGTTTTTCTAATGATGGTAGAGCTATTTCAGGGGTTCCAAAAAAAACAATATCCATTTAAAATAAATATTCTTCACTTCTCAATCGTTTTTCTATTTCGTCTATAATATTATCTTCTTGTTTGCGGGAGGCTTCAAAGGCTACACAAAATCTAATGAAATGTCCAGCATCATCCCATGGAACAGATGATATCATTTTCTCTCTTATTAGAAATTCGCAAAAATCCTCAGCTGTTTTAAAGGTAGGTCCATTTTTTATCCCTTTAGGAATTTCGAAGTAAAGATAAAAGGTTCCTTTTGGCTCGTTAACATAAAAGCCAATATTCCTTAGTTTCTCTGTTAGTTTTGTAAGTCTTCTTTTGTATCTATTTCTATTTTTTTCAATATATTCAAGGTGTTCTAAGGCATAGCTTGCAGCTTTTTGAATAGGTATAAATTGACCGGAATCCATATTATCTTTTACAGCTGCAAAAGCTTTAACTATATACTCATTCCCGCAAACAAAAGCTATCCTCCAACCCGTCATATTGAATGATTTTGAAAGGGAATGAATCTCTAAAACATGTTTTTTTGCATTTTCTACTGAGAGAAAGGACTCTTGTTTATCTGTATATGTTAATTCAATGTATGCAGCATCATGTATTATAAAAATATTATATTTTTCTGCAAATTCTACAGCTTTTCTAATGAAGTTTTTTTCAGCAATAGCCCCTGTTGGGTTGTTTGGATAATTTAGATATAGCAATTTAGCTTTTCTTAAAATATCTTCTGGTATTGACTCTAGGTCTGGTAAGAAATTGTTCTCTTTTAAGAGAGGCAATTTATATATCTCTCCACCAAGATATTTTGTGAGTGTTCCAATTACAGGATAACCAGGCACTGTGGTTATTGTTATATCTCCTGGGTTTATAAAAATAAAAGGTATCATTGACAGTGCTGATTTTGCACCAATTGCGTGGTTGACCTCTTTATTGCTATCAACTTTAATACCAAATCTATTATCCATATATTTTGCACAGGCTTGCTTAAATTCCTCTATACCATTATCTGCATAGAATCTATTAGCTTTATCTTTTGCTTCTTTATAGAGTACTTCTATTATTTCATCAGGTGCTTTCTCATCAGGTTCTCCAACTCCAAGATCAATTAGTTCTTTATCAGGATTGGCCTTTATGGCATCCCTTTTAGCCCTTTTAATCTTTTCAAATTTATAAATTGTATCCTCTTTACCAAAGGAGGTTCCTCCAAGCCTATCTGCTATTAAATATTCATTTCCAAACATAATACAGACTCCTTTAATCTTTATTTGATGGCTCAATATGTATAGTTACATCAGCATTTTTATATTTACCCTTAATCTTATCCTCAATAGAGTTTACTATTTTATGCGCCTTTGTTATTGTTGGATTATTATTTAAAGTAATGTGCATGTCAATGAAAATCTTATTTCCTGCTTTTCTTGTTCTAAGGTTATGAAAATTTGCTACCTCATTATAAAATTTCTCATTAATTATACTATTTATTGATTCTTCAATATTAAAGGGAACTTCTGAGTCTGTTAATTCTTTTACACTTTCAAGTAGTAGTTTTATTGCCTCATAGAGTATATATATGGTAATAGCCAGTGAAATTATTGGATCTAAAAAATAGATATCCCAAAAGTTTATAGCAATTAAGGTAATTATTATGCCTATATTTGTGAATACATCAGTTTTATAGTGTAAGGTTTCTGCCTTTAAAAGATTAGAATTATATTCTTTTGCTTTTTTGTTTAAGTAGATAATCAAGAATAATGTTGAGATTAGTGAGATTAACATGACTATAACCCCAACATTTATCTCTTTTACTGGTTGATCCCTATATATCTTAACAATGGCTCTGTAGAAGATAAATAGAGATGTTGCAATTAGTATCAATGCTTGAGTATAGGTAGCTAAAGGTTCAAATTTGGAATGTCCATATTTATGGTTTGAATCGGGGGGCTCATCAGATTTTTTTAAGGCCAGCATGTTAAAAGTGGAGCTAATGATATCCATTATATTATCAACTGCAGAAGCAATTATTGCTAAAGAATTTATTAGTAAGCCTACTATAATTTTCAATAATGATAAAAAAGTTGATAAAAATAAGGAGTATTTTAGGGGTTTCCATCTGTTATTATTTTCCATTTATTTTCTTATCTATATAGTTTGTAAAATTAAACCAATTATCAAATATACCAAAGAGTGTGAGTAATATGATTAGAGGTAGTTGTGTAAATATTAATACATAAATAAAAATTTTAAAAATTGGTCTTTTAATCCATGTATTTAGAATATAATTTAAGATGTCAAAACCTTGTAGAAAAAAGAGTGTAGAGAATATAATAAGACTATTGACAGAAATTAATTTAAATAAATTGTTATTTATTACAATGCAAAAACCAAGGATGATAAATATTGGAATATAGGTGTCAGGGATCTTAAAGAACAAAAAATGATTATTTTTTTTAGCAATTAATTGAATTGTTGTGTATGAGATTAGGATTGCATAACTTGAGATAAATGAAGGCAGTAAATTAACAAGGAATCTAACATTTTCAATATTAATCATAAAAGTGTCATAGTTTGTTTTATCTTTTACAAGGTCATTTATTTTTTTAATTATTGTGTTTGCTTCGCTAATAATTTTCTCATCAAAACCAAATAAGTAGAGGTATATGGTGATAAATATTAATATTGGCAAAAAAGAAAGGGAGATTGGGTTCTTGCCTTTTTTTATTATTATTTTATCTATAAATCTTGTATTTTCAGTAGAATTTTTTATAGTTTCTAAATTTGTTTCTTTAAAATATATATAAATAAGTAGTGCTATATATATTATTGTTAGTATATATGATATATTAATAGTAAGAAAAACT
>JAXHVM010000106.1 GCA_034189185.1 Deferribacterota bacterium | reverse complement strand
TATAGAAGAAAAGAAAAAGGAAAAGAAAGTTAAGTTTGATACAGATCTAAATACAGATGATTTAAAATATATTGTGGAAAAATTTAAGGAAATTGTAAGAACAAAATTGGGGAAGGATTTTCCTTTTGACCCCTATGGTCAATTAAAACTTGCGATAAATGCTGTTTTTGATTCGTGGTATAATGAGAGGGCAAAAAAGTATAGACAAATAAATAATATCCCAGAAGATTGGGGTACAGCTGTTAATATTGTAGCTATGGTATTTGGTAATCTAGGTGATGATTCGGCTACAGGTGTTGCTTTTACAAGAAATCCTTCTACAGGAGAAAAAGAGGTATTTGGAGAATTTTTGGTAAATGCTCAGGGAGAGGATGTAGTAGCAGGTATAAGAACGCCAAAGCCAATCAGTGAATTGAAAGTGCTTATGCCAGAAGCTTATGAGCAACTAGTTGACATTTGTAATAAATTAGAAAATCACTATAAAGACATGCAAGATATTGAATTTACAATTGAAAAAAAGGTATTATACATGCTTCAAACGAGATCGGGAAAAAGGACAGCAAGAGCAGCAGTAAAGATAGCCTATGATATGGTTAATGAAGGCATAATCAATAAAAGAGATGCTGTAATGAAGATTACCCCTGAACAGGTTAATCAATTACTACATCCTACAGTTGATCCAAATGCAAAGGTTAAATCAGTTGCTAAGGGTTTGCCTGCTTCACCAGGGGCTGCAGTTGGCAAGGTTGTTTTCACTGCAAATGATGCTGAGAAGTGGGCAGAAAAGGGTGAGAAAGTAATATTAGTTAGGACCGAGACTTCCCCAGAGGATATTGGTGGTATGCATGTTGCTGCTGGAGTGTTAACTTCAAGAGGGGGGATGACCAGTCATGCTGCTGTTGTTGCGCGAGGCATGGGAAAATGTTGTGTTGTAGGTTGTGAGGGTATTAGTGTGAATGAAGAAGACAAGTATATGGTAATTGGTAATAACAAGATAAGTGAAGGTGATGTTTTAACAATAGATGGAACTACAGGAGAGGTAATATTAGGTGAGGTACCACTGGTTATGCCAGAATTTTCTACTGAATTTAATAAAATATTAGAGTGGGCTGACGAGATCAGGAAGATGGGTGTTAAAGCAAATGCTGATACACCAAAAGATGCTTCTACTGCAAGAAAATTTTTAGCTGAGGGGATTGGTTTATGCAGAACAGAACACATGTTTTTTGAAGGAGACAGAATAGATGCTGTTAGAGAGATGATGTTAGCTTCAAATTTAGATGACAGGAAAAAAGCCATTAACAAATTAAAACCCTATCAGAAAGAGGATTTTAAGGCTATTTTTAGAGTAATGGATGGGTTGCCTGTGACAATTAGATTGTTAGATCCACCATTACACGAATTTATTCCACGTACAGATGGAGAACTTAAGAAAATCTCTGATATTACTGGTGTTTCAATGGATAATCTTAAAACCCGTGTTGAAGGATTAAAAGAATTTAACCCCATGTTAGGTCATAGAGGGTGCAGGTTAGGTATTACCTATCCAGAGCTATACGAGATGCAGATTAGGGCGATATTGGAAGCTGCATGCGAATGTTTAAAGGAAGATATAAAGGTAATACCTGAGATCATGATTCCAATTGTTGCTGATTATAAAGAGCTTAAAATATTAAGAGAATTAACTGATAAAGTTGCTAATGAGGTTAAAGAGATATATCACATAGATATAGAGTATAAGGTTGGTACAATGGTTGAATTGCCAAGGGCTGCATTAACAGCAGATGAAGTAGCTAAATATGCTGATTTTTTCTCCTTTGGTACAAACGATTTAACTCAAACAACATTGGGTCTATCAAGGGATGATGCAGGTAAGTTCCTGCCAACCTATATAGAAAAAGGGATATATGAAAAAGATCCCTTTGTAACAATTGATGCCAAAGGCGTTGGGACTTTAATTGAAATGGGTGTAAAAAAAGGCAAAGAGGCCAATCCAAAGCTTGATACAGGGGTTTGTGGTGAACACGGTGGTGATCCTGACTCAATTTTCTTTTGCTATAAAAATAATCTAGATTATGTGAGTTGTTCGCCTTTTAGAGTGCCTGTTGCTAGGCTTTCTGCTGCCCAAGCTACAATAGTAATTGGTGATAGAAATTAGATAAATTATTATTTATAGTTTTTAATTTTCAAAATATATAGGCTTTGTATTAATTAAATAGCGTAGTGTGTTTGTTATAAATTCTTTATCGTTATTGTTGAAGGTATAATTAGATTTTGTTGTTATTAGAATTCTATCATTATATAGTCTTGCTCTAATTTGTGGATATTTATAACGTAGAGCATCTTCAATATTTTCTATTAATGTTAGCTTATCTTTGTTTATTGTGCCTTCCATAATCCTTGTTGCTATGCAGGATTCCTTATTAAAACTAATCTTATTATAATTAAAAAATTTCTTTGATTTTATCATATAATTTAAATCAAAATTTTTATCCAATAATGGAGATATTATATTATATTCTTTTACTGCCCTTAGCCCTGGCCTTTGCTCATTTAGATCATCCTTCTTTGTTCCATCTAAAATAGTCTCATATTTTAAATCCTTTTTGATTTTTGAGATATGTTCTAAAATAGTTTTTTTACAATAATAGCAACGTAAGGTATCATTTTTATAAAATTCCATTGGCATATTATTAATGAATAGTGGTATCCATTTAATATTGAGTTTTTGCGCGATATCCCTTGCATTGTACACTTGGTATCTAAATATATGTGGGTTTATACAGGTTACTGAGGCAACATTATCTTCACCAAGGAACAGTTTTGCTAAGTATGCAACTGTTGCACTGTCAAATCCACCGCTTAATGCAACAACACAACTTTTGATATCATTAAAAGACTTCATATATGAAGCCACCCCCTAAAACCTTATTATCATTATAGATTGCAGCAAGTTGTCCTTTAGCGGGTGAATCTAAGGGTTCGTCAAATAGGATAACTGCTCTCTTGTTTGGTAGTTTTTCTATGGTTGCCTGTGCTTTTTTTGATCGATATCTTATCATTACATAAACCTTTTGTAAATTTGTTGAACTATCTATAAAGCTACACTCCTTTATCTTTATTCCCTTTGCATAAAAAGGCCCGTCCTCTTTTAATATGATATCACCACTTTTTGTATCTTTTTTTGCTACGTATAATGGTTTATGGTAGCCAATATCTAAATGTTTTCGCTGCCCAATAGTATAATAACATAAGCCCTTATGACTACCTATAACTTCTCCATTTAATATGAAGTTGCCCTTTTTAATTTTATTTTTATTTAATTTATTTTTTAAAAAATCTTTATAATTAATTCCTTCTAAAAAACATACTTCTTGGCTATCCCTTCTTTTAGCAGAAGGCAGATTGATCTTAGATGCTATCTTCCTAACCTCACTCTTACAATAGTTAGATAAGGGAAATTCAATATTATCTAAGATAGTTCTATCAAGTAAGGCTAAGTAGTATGTTTGATCTTTTTTAGTATCCAGTGGCTGATCTATGTATTTGTTGTTATTAAACTCACATATATTTGCATAGTGACCTGTTATTATTTTGTGAGCCTTCAATTTTTTCATTTCATTAATAAGAAAAGGAAATTTTGCATATCTATTACAAAATGCACAGGGATTTGGTGTTAAACCCTCTATGTAAGATTTAATAAAATAAGAAATTACAGTACTGCTAAATAATCTTTGATAATTGGCAATATACCAATCTATACCTAAAAAATTTGCTACTTTTTCAACATCCTCAAAGTTTTTATTGCCAAAAAGGTCTAATGTTACACCAATAACTTCATAACCTTCTTGTATCTTTAGATATGCTGCAAAGGAGCTATCAACTCCACCACTAAGAGCCGCTAAAACCTTCTTCATAATTTATGAAATATATGAAATTAAATATATAAGTAAAGCATATTTATCTGACTAATAATTAGGCAGCATTAGTTTAATATATAATCAAGCCCAAGATAGGAACATTTAATATTTTAGTACAATTATACGATTAATTGGCTTTTAAAAAGCTTCTTTGAATTAAAAATATTGGCATGAAAATTGTTAATTATATAAAAGAAAAGTAAAGGGGGTGTAACAATTAATAGTATAGATATTTTATTTATAATAGTTTCTTCAAGTTTGGTGTTTTTTATGACCCCAGGACTGGCAATGTTTTATGGTGGTCTAGTAAGACATAAAAATATACTGTCTGTAATAATGCAAAATTTCTTATGTATGGGTATCGTACCAGTTGTTTGGATAATTATTGGTTATAGTCTAGCTTTTGGTCCAGATGTCTCAGGTTTTATAGGTAACCTAGATTATTTTTTATTAAATAATATATCCTTAGATACAGCAAACACAGCCAGTAATATTCCAGAATTTTTGTTTCTTATTTTTCAATTAATGTTTGCAATTCTAACAGTTGCGCTAATAACAGGAGCAATCGCTGAAAGAATGAAGTTTTCAAGTTTTTTTATATTTTCTATATTGTGGATATTGTTTGTGTATCTACCTGTATGCCATTGGGTTTGGGGTGGAGGTTGGTTACAAAGTATTGGAGCTCTTGATTTTGCAGGTGGCACAGTTGTTCATATAAATGCTGGTATTTCTTCACTTGTGTGCGTTTTCTTCCTAGGAAGAAGAAGAGGTTGGAGGAGAGAATTTTTTTCACCTAATAACCTACCTATAACGTTGTTGGGTGCTGGCATATTGTGGTTTGGATGGTTTGGTTTTAACGCTGGGAGTGCTCTTGGAGTTAATGCGGTTGCAGTTGTCGCTTTTCTTAATACCCAAATTGCAGCTGGAGCAGCAGGTGTTTCTTGGATATGTGCTGAATGGGTATATAGGGGAAAACCAACCACCCTTGGCATTGCTTCTGGTTTTATTGCAGGGCTTGTTGCGATAACTCCGGCAGCTGGTTTTGTTGGGCCAATGGCATCTCTATTAATTGGACTTATTTCAGGTGTTTTGTGTTACAGTGCTATATTCTTAAAATTCAAGTTGAAATATGATGATGCTTTAGATGTTGTGGGTATACATGGTGTTGGTGGAATAATAGGTGCTTTTGCTACTGGATTGTTTGCTTCGAAAAGATGGAATCCCTCAGGCGAAAATGGACTTTTCTATGGTAATGTTGACCAAATATTTATTCAACTGGCCGGTATAATTAGTGTATTAATATATGCTTCAATTATTACTGCTATAATAATGTTAATAATAAAATTTACTATTGGTTTAAGGGTTGATAGTGAGGCCGAGGAGAATGGCCTTGATATAAGTGAACATTCAGAAGATGCTTATAAAATTGAAATTTAGAGGTGGTAGGGCGTTAGTCCTTTTGATAGTTTGAAATTTGCATCCTCTATAACCCATTTAAGTTCATCAAGTGTGCTTATAGTGTATAATGCGCCTTTCTTTGATAATTTTTTAGCAATTTTTTTCTCAATTTTATCAGTAGTTACAATACCTTTATCTCTAACATTTTTCTGTGATAAACCAAGCAAAGAAGATGTTTTAACTATACCTACAGTCCATAAATTGGCATATAGGCCCTCTAAAAAATTATATTCTGTATCCCCAACTCTTATAAAACATTGCATTGGGAATATCTCTTGATTGATAGCACATTGATAACATATTAGTGGATTTGGTGAAGGGGCTTTATATATGTCATATGATAATAGGTGGTTAAATTTAAAATTAAATTTTTTAAGTTTTTCTCTTAATTTATTTGAGATTTCTTGATTGTATTCTGTAGTGAATATTATTTTATATTTATAGTTGTAAAATTTATTTAATTTTTTTGCTTGTTTATGCATTATGTAGTCATCATCATCTATTGCATCTAATATATATCTGTTTACTTCATTAGAAATCTCCTTAATATCATCTTCATTAGGTTCTCTTTTATATCGAGACTGCCAAGCATTATAAACTTTCTTATTAAAGAGTATTCTTTTTATTTGTTCTTCAACTTTAAGCCCATTAGTTTTATTTATTAATTTATTTTCAATCTCGATGTTTTTTAATTTGAAACTATTATAAATTGCTTTAGAATGAAAAAGACTACCACAATCAACAATAACGCCTCCAAGATCTATAATCATAGCCTTAATCTTAGTCTTTTTTAACTTTATTTTCTTTGTGGGCATTATTTAAACCTCTTTTATTTTGATTGTTTCTTTCTTTTTTTATCAATTTTAAAATAAATGTAAAGGTTTTATTAATTGTATTATTTATTTTTTT
>JAXHVM010000105.1 GCA_034189185.1 Deferribacterota bacterium | reverse complement strand
TACCACATATACCTCTATATCAGGAGCCTCTTCTGCGCTTAATATCTTATAATCATAAAAATTGTTTGTCTTTGCACCACCATTTGCAAATTCCATCTTTTCTTTTAGTGCAGTACTTATGCCCATTATAACAGCACCTGTTACTTGCTCTTTTATAATTTTTGGATTTACAACTTTACCACAATCAATGGCAGCAACAACTTTTCTTACTAATATTTTACCACTTTCCTCATCAACTTCAACTTTTGCAGCCTCAGCGGCATAAGAACCAAAGGAGAAATGCTGTGCTACCCCATAGCCATAACCAGATTCTTTATTGCCCCAATTTATTTTTTCAGCAACTAGATCAACCAACCTAGCTGCTCTTTTATCGTTTTTAAGGTGTTTCAATCTAAATTCGACAGGGTCAATATTTGCCATATATGCAAGTTCATCTATAAATGATTCTACTGTGAATCCATTGTGGGTGCTTCCAACAGATCGCCAAAAACCAACAGGGATAGGGAAGTCTACCTTTATAAACTCTACATGCAAACTATCAACATCATAGGGCAAATTCACGAGGCCCTCCACAGCTGATGGATCAACACCCCTATACATTCTCTTTGGATTAACCCTTTCCCAGATTGAAGGTATTGCAATTTTATGCTTCCAAGCTGATATTTTATTATTATCATTTAGTGAGGCAGTAATTTCTGATATGTTGGCAGGCCTGTAAAAATCATGTTTAAAGTCATCTTCACGAGTCCATATTAATTTTACAGGTTTTTTAACTTTTTTAGCAATCTCAACGGCTTCACTGACAAAATCAACTTCTGCTTTTCTGCCTAATCCTGCTCCTAAATAAGTAGTGTGTACATGAATCTTTTCTTCAGGAAACCCTGTTAATTGTTTTGCAACTGAGAGGGTTCCACTTTGTGACTGTGTTGGAACCCACAAATCACATCTATCTTCTTTTAAATCAACAGTACAGTTCATTGGCTCTAAAGTAACATGTGCCAAATATGGTAGCAGGTATGTGCTTGTTAGTTTTCTTTTACTAGTCTCCAATATATCATCTACTTTTCCGAATGATCTTGCAACAATACCTCTTTTATTAATGGAGCTTTTTAGGGTAGTCTCAATAAATTGGGTATCTAATTTTGGGTTTGCTACATTTGTAAAACTAACATCTACTTTATCCCTTAAACTTATCGCTTTATCCACCTTTTTAGCAACTACGGCTACGCCACTGCCTATCTTAAAAGCATCTATAAAATCTTTGTCATTCTTTAGTTTATCTATATTAAAATTAGCGGGACTGCCACCATAGCCTACAGATCTTTTAACAGTAGCATAACACATACCCTCTAATTGTTTATCAATACCAAATATTGTCATTCCATTGACTTTATCGGCTATATCAAATTTTCTCATTGGTTTGCCAATAAAATAAAACTTACTTTCATCCTTTAATTTTGGATTCAACGGGGGTATTTTTTTGCTTGCCTCTTTTACTAACCTGCCAAAGGGAATTTTAAGATTATTAGGTCCAATGACAAATCCGTCCCTTGTAAAACAGCTCTCTCTATCAACTTTCCATCTTTCACTTGCCGTTTCTATAAGCATCTCTCTTGCAGTTGCACCAGCTATCCTATAGGTCATATACATATGTCTTATACTAGTTGAACCTCCAGTTAGCTGTGCCCCAGATTTATAATCAATATATTTTTCCCTTGCAGGGGCAGGGCAAACATATATACTGTCCCAATTTGCCCCTAACTCATCTCCTAAAATTTGTGGTAGAGATGTATATACCCCCTGACCCATTTCTGATTTATTAACGATAACAACTACAGTACCATCAGTTGATATATGCAACCAAATTGTTGGAGTAAAAAATTCGTCATCAATCTTATTATTGGCCTTTATAATTTTAACACCAAAGGGACTTGTAATAACAGCTAAAGACAAACCTGCAGTTGATAATACTTTAAGAGCGTCTCTTCTATTCATTAATGTTTTCATATTTTCCCCCTTGAAACATTGTATATTGTGTTAATAATTTTTGGATATGTACCACATCTACACAAGTTACCACTCATAGCTTTCTTTATCTGATCAATAGTAGGTTTAGGATTTTCCCTCAAAAATGAAATAGCCTGTAAAATTTGTCCAGGTTGACAATATCCACACTGTGGAACCTCTTCTTTTATCCATGCTTTTTTTACAGGGTTATCCTCATCAATCCCTTCAATAGTTGTAATCTCTTTATCAATTACCTGCTTAATAGTCGTTGTGCACGACCTTTTTGCTTTGCCGTCTATTAAAACTGTACATGCCCCACACATCCCAATGCCACAGCCAAATTTAGTACCAGTGAGCTTCAAATATTCTCTTAAAACCCATAATATCTGCACATTTTCATCAACATCTACGGTATATCTCTTTTTATTTACATTGATCACGGCCATTTATTTACCTCCAATCTATTTTATAGGATAATCTCACTATATAATTTATTTATATTATATATATTATTAATTTTATAATCAATATTATTATTTATATTTAAAACATTTCCAACTAAGACAGTTTTAATGCCAAATTTTTTTGCTGTTATAAGATTGTTTATATTGTCATCTAGAAAAATAGATCTTTTACAATCAATTCCAGTTTTATCTATAAATCTTAAAAAACCTTCTTCCGTCGGTTTTGGGTAGAAATCTGTTGTCTCAATAGAAACTATATCATTAAATAAATCTAAAATATCAAGTCTCTTTAATACATTTATTGCATGCTTATAAGAAGCATTTGTATATATAAAGTGCTTACCATTAACATTTTTTAAGATTGATCTTAAAAAAACATCCCTTTTAAGTAATCTGTTATACTCTAAATTATGAACATAGTCTAAGAAATCATAAGGGTCAATTTTACATTCATTCATAAGCCCAGACAAGGTTGTTCCATATTTTAATTTAAAGTATTTTCTCTTTTCTTCAATTTCCCCGCTATCAAAATTCAATTTTTTTCTCATATATCTATTAATCTTATCACCTATTATTTGCATTATAGGGATACTTGGATTATATAGGGTTTCATCTAAGTCAAATATAAAGTTCATCGTTGCATCAATATGATATATTATTTATAATTTTAATATAGTATAATTTTTAATATTTCAACACATCGGGGGGTGTTATGGATTGTATTTTTTGTAAAATAATAAACGGAGAATTGCCAAGTAAAAAGATATATGAGGATGAACACTATATAGCTATATTAGATATTATGCCTGTTAATTATGGCCATACCCTTTTAATCCCTAAAACTCATTTTAGAAATATCCTTGATATGCCCGATGAGTACTCAAATTCAATCTACTATAAGGTCAAGCAACTTGCCAAAGCAATAAAAAATGGTATTTCCTGTGATGGTTTAAATATTATCCAAAATGTCGAGAGTGCTGGTGGTCAAGAGGTATTTCACGCCCATATTCACATTGTTCCTAGGTATAAAGATGACAACTTTAGATTGGCGCTTCAAAAAAAGAAATACCAAGATGATGCCCAAATGGATAGGTATGCCGAATTAATAAAAAATAATTTATAAAATAGAAGGGAGGGGTTGCTATGCTGGTGCTGGCCTCGGGCTTCAAACCCGCTTGTCCCAGTAAAAACTGGGAGGAAGGTTCGATTCCTTCCCTCTCCCGCCAAAATATTTGATATGAAAATATTATTTCTGTTTTTTTTAATAGTTTTTCTTCCATTAAATATATACCCAAAGACTATAAATGTAGCTGTTTCAATTGATTTTCCGCCTTTTTCATTTGTTAAAAATAAACAATTAGTGGGTTTTGATGTTGATATTTTAAAAGAATTAGATAAAAAACTGGATGACAATATTACCTTTATACCTCTAAGGAGTAACCTTATTATACCTGCTATATCATCGAATTTAGCTGATATTGGAGCAGGAGGATTTAATATAACAGAAGAAAGAAAAAAATATGTAGAATTTTCTACTCCCTATTTAATATCTGGCTTTATACTTATTTCAAAAAAGAGCTTTGAAAAAGAACTAACATTAGAAAATATTGGAGATGCAAATATTGGAATTTATTCATCAGACTTAATGGTTAATTTGGCAAATAAAGCGAAAATTCAAAATTACATGATATTTGGCTCTTATAAAGAGTTGTTTGACAGTTTAATAAGCGGTGAAATTGAAATAATGTTCATCGACTACCCTTATGCACAGTATATAATTAGACAATACGATAATGCTACATTTAAAAGATCTGAATCACAATATTTTAAGCATGATTATGCCTTTTTATTAAACAAAGATTTTCAATATAAAGAAAAATTTAACAACGTCCTAAAAAAATTCTTGAAATCTGATATATATAAAAAAATTTATCTTAAGTGGTTTTCAAACTAGCTATACTCTTTTCTATAACGCTTAAAGCTGTATTTTTAAACTCCTGTAAATTATCTATATTATATCCGCCCTCAAATAATGCTAAATAATATAACATATAAATTATATCTTTTGTTTTAGAGTTATTACCTTCCTTTAATGCATGCATTAAATATTTTATTATTTCATTATCAGGGTTTATTTCTAAAACCCTATCCTTAAAAAGGGTATTATTGTTTGCCATATTAACTGCATCAATTGTCTCCTCCCTTAATCCACTTTTATTAACAATAATTGCAGGATAATTTTTAAGCCTCCTTGATATTTGCACATCTATAGCCTTATCTTTAAGTACACTTTTGATATATTCTATCAAGCATTTATACTTTTCATATGTTTCGCTGTCCTTTTTTTCGTATTCTAATATATCACTTTGCAATACTGATTTAATCATTTTCCCCTTATAGCTATTTAACTGGCTCATAAAAAGATCATCAAAATCATCACTCATTAGCAAAACTTCAATATCCTTTTCTTTAAAGGCCTCAATATAGGGAGAATTCTTTATACTATCCATATCCTTTCCAGGCATAAAGTATATATATTTTTGTTTAACAGGCATTCTTTCTATATATTCATCTAATGAAATATGCTCATCATTATCTGTCTTTGTGCTTTGGGCTAATATAAGGGAGCCAATTTTTTCTCTATTATTTACATCATAAATAATACCCTCTTTTAATATACGGCCAAAGGTTTTGTAAAACTTTACATACTCTTCCCTTTTATTTTTTTTCATATTTTCTAAATGTTCTAATATTTTTTTGACAAGATTATTCTTTATAGTTGTTATTTCTCTACTACTTTGGAGGTACTCTCTAGAAACATTTAAAGGCAAGTCATTAACCTCAACAACCCCCTTTATGAATCGTAAATAAAAAGGGAGCAAATCTTTGCAGTGATTCATTATCAATATTTTTTTTACATATAGAGCAGGACCATATTCATAATCTTGGGCAAATATATTAAAGGGACGCTTCGATGGTATATAAAGCAGTGCACTATATTCAACTAGTCCCTCTGCCTTAATATGTATTACATCTAAGGGGTCTTCATTATCTATTGAATGATGCCTGTAAAGCTCATAATAATCTTCTTTTTTGATTTCACTTTTGTTTTTCCTCCAAAGAGCAATTTGTGAATTTAATTTTACTTTCTTCCCATCCTCACTAACGAAATAAATAGGTATATCAATAAAATCAGAATAGGTTTTAACAAGCTCTCTAATTTTACTTTCTGTTAGATAGATCTCTTCCCCTTTCTTTAAATAGACATATATATCTGTTCCAAAACCCTCTTTATCAATCTCCTCTATATAGAAATTATCGCCACCCTTTGAAATCCATTTAACTCCCTTTTCACTAGAGATAGCAGATTTACTTATAACTTCAACTTTATCTGCAACCATAAAGGCAGCATAAAAACCTACCCCAAATTGACCTATGAGCTCTGGGATTTTATCAAACTCCTTATTTTTAATTGCCTCCAAATATTGTTTACTCCCAGAATGCGCTAATGTCCCTAAATTATTAATAGCCTCATCTTTTGTCATACCAATGCCATTATCTGAAACAATTAATACCCTATTTTTTGAATCAGCTTTTATGTTAATTTCATAAGGAATTTCTAAAAATTTGTTGATACTATTTGTTATCCCATAAATTTTTAGCCTATCAATAGCATCTGAAGCATTTGATATTAACTCTCTTAAAAATATATCCTTCTTTGTATAAAGTGAATTAATAAGCAAATTAAGCAACTGTTTTGTCTCAGCCTTATATGTAAACTCCTCAGCCATAAATACTCCTTACAACTTGAAATTTAACTTATTTTAAAAATG
>JAXHVM010000104.1 GCA_034189185.1 Deferribacterota bacterium | reverse complement strand
TGAAAAGATGCAAGATAATATGATTCATTTAGAGCATGGTTGGTGGTTTCCAGAGGAATTTGGCAAATTGCCACATTTATTTGGGGTATTTAGATCAAATTGTAATAATCTCTGCCCTGATACAAGCGACTTCGTCTCTGCAGAGATTGGTAGCTGGCCACTCTCTGCATTAAATTGTACAGTCAAAGAGTATAAAGTTTAAAACCCATTCTTTTATTAAGGGATATTGAACTTTGTGCTGAATTTTACTATAATATTAAATATTATGGCAAAAGGTGATTACAGTCACAAATTTGACCCAGATAAATTAAGAGATCTAATACTTCAAAAGAAAAACGCAAAGGAAATTATGAAAACACTTGGTATTTCTCTGTGGTCATTAAAAGAACAGCTCTTGCTATTGGAGCACAAAGATAAAAAATTCTATGACATACCTGGGCTTTATGACAGTGATTTACAGAAATACAAAGAAGTTTCACTTACAAAAGAAGGCATACTGATTACTGATGAATTGCTCAGAAAAACTAGCTTCCAAGAAGGGGATGAGTGCGAATTAATAATAGAAATTGACAAGATTATTATAAAGAAACTGTAAAAAATATTTTAAAACAATGAGCCTATATGAATACATAAAAAAATTAGAGAAATTAGAAAAGACAAAGAAAAACTATGAGATTAGAGGTTTAGATCTCGTAAATAAAGAAACTGGCAATATTGTATTAAAGTATAGAAAAGTATATATTAATAAAATTAATAGAGAAACAATTAGCATACCTAAAAAATACAATAATTTTTTTGAGCTAGTAACAAAAAATAACAAGCTCACCCTAAAGCTAAAAAAATTAGATTAACAACAAAATAGAGGATAATATTGGAAGTTGATGATAGAAGGAGACGACGCTTAGTAAATACCTTAACTAATCTAGATAATAAATATTTTAAATACGATATACAACCATGGGTTTTTTTTATAAGTGCCGTAATAATTATATTAGGCGTTATTGGCACTATTATAGCGGGGGTAACCGCTAAAGAAGCTTTTCAATCATTGCAAAACAACATTGCAAGATATGCCGGCTGGTTTTACATATTAGTGGTAAATATAGTTTTATTCTACTGTATTAGTCTGATCTTTTCACAATATGGAAACCTAAAAATAGGAGGGCCAGAAGCCGAGCCTGAATTTAGCACTATAAGTTGGTTTGCAATGTTATTTAGTGCTGGAATGGGTATAGGTTTGCTATTTTATGGTGTAGCAGAACCAATATATCACTTTGCAGGTAATTATTTTAATGAACCAACTAAAGCTAGAGAAGCAAAAACAGCGATGAACCTAACATTTATGCACTGGGGTTTTCATCCATGGGGGATATATGCCATTGTTGGCTTAGGGCTTGCATTTTTTGGTTTTTCAGAACATTTGCCTCTATCAGTGAGAAATATTTTCTACCCCTTATTAAAAAATAAAATCTATGGATGGGTAGGTAATACTATAGATATAATAGCTGTTACAGCGTGTCTTTATGGGGTTGCTACCTCACTAGGTATTGGTGTTAAGCAAATTAATGCAGGATTGCACGTTGTATTTGGTCTACCAGAAAATGCTTTTATACAGACAATATTAATAGCTTGTATAACAGCAATAGCAACCTGGTCAGTTGTTAGGGGTTTAGATGCGGGGATTAAACTATTAAGCAATATTAATATGACAATAGTCTTATTAATCTTACTATTTATGCTATTTATAGGCCCAACACTCTTTATATTCAATTCATTTGTTGAAAATATAGGAAGTTTTCTGCAGCAATTTCCAAAACTTGCCATGTGGAAAGAAGCCTATACTATGAAGGAGTGGCAGGTTAATTGGACAATATTTTATTGGGGATGGTGGATTGCATGGTCACCCTTTGTGGGGATGTTTATAGCAAGGATTTCTTATGGTAGAACAATACGTGAATTCTTAACAAGTGTGTTATTTGTACCAACATTATTGACATTTTTTTGGATGACTGTCTTTGGTGGTAGTGCCCTATATATTGAATTATACCAAGGTGGCGGTCTTATTGCTCCAGTAAAAGAAAATATTGCTGTGGCTCTTTTTACTTTTTTTGATTATTTCCCTTTACATAGTCTAATTTCTATATTCTCAATAATTGTTATTATTTCATTTTTTGTAACCTCTTCTGATTCCGGCTCTATGGTTGTAGATATTATATCCTCAGGAGGCAATCCTGACCCACCAAAACCTCAGCGGCTATTTTGGGCTATTTTAGAAGGCGTAGTTGCTGCAGCACTATTACTTGGAGGAGGGCTAGTCGCCTTGCAAACTGCTTCAGTATTGTTTGGTTTCCCCTTTGCAATAATCTTGCTATTTATGTGCTGGTCTATAAAAGTAGGTTTAGATAAGTATGTTGAAAAATACGGATGGGATTAATTCTCTACTATTTTTTAAATTTTATTGGTAGTTCACTGAGATCTTTAATAATAATATTGGCGTTTTTCTTAATATACCTTGTTGGCTTCCTTTCACCAGCCATAGCAATTATATAGCCAATACCTGCTTTTTTAGCTGATTTAATACCAGCCTCAGAATCTTCTATAACTATACAATCTGATGGTTTCAAATTGAGTTTTTTTGAAGCTACTATATAAGGCTCAGGAGATGGTTTACTCCTTAAATTGCCGTCATCATAGACAATTAAATCCCAATTAAACCACTGCGAAAGTTTAAGGTGTTTAAAATAAAATTCCATATTTAATCTGCTAGCTGAGGTTGCAATAGTTACTGGTATATCTACTATTTTTAACCAATTAAGGATATGATTAGCTCCGTCAACTAACTTAAAATTTTCTTTCTCAGATAGACACAGCTGTTGATAGTATAGCTCTTTCTCCTTGGTCAATAAATCTAGCTCTTTTTTATCTAGAGGCCTATTTAAAAATTCCTCCAATACCTCACTTACAGTTTTACCATGTACTAATACTCTAACTTTTTTTAAATCAATACTTTTACCTGATAATCTAGAGAGAACTTTTTGCCAAGATTTTTCCTGCCATAAACTATCAAAGATTAACACCCCATTAAAATCAAATATTACGCCCTTATATCGTGGCATAACTATATTTTAATATACTATTTAGATTATGCAATATTGTTATTATAAATTAAGCCTTGGTAGTCTATAAATTTTATTATATATTTTCATAATATGGGCTATATTGTAAAATTCACTGGAATAATCCTCTTAGTATTTCTATTAACTTCAAAACATACAACAGCTACCCAACTTAACTTACCAAAAGAAGAAATAAAACTTGGCATACTAACCTATCTTTTTTATACAAAAGATAAAAAGATAAAAAATGATATTAATAGAATAATAAGCGACCTATCCCTTAACAAAAACCAAATTGATATAATAAAAGAAATAGCTAATTATGAAGCAAAGAAAATATATGAAATAAAAAATACTTACTATTTAAAGAGAAACCAAAATGATGAATATAAAGACAAAAAAAATATAAAAAGCCTAAAAACTTCATTAATCAAAGGGTTGATTAGTAAAATAAACGAAAAATTATATGCTAGATTAGAGGATAACAAGGTTAATAAATTGATATCTTACATAAATAGCTGGTATAAATCTGAGGAAACTTACAGAATGAAAATAAGAAAGAGCATAAAAAATCTTACCCCCTTAGGGGTTCATTCTTGCTATGTATATGCTACACAATTTGAGCCAATAAATAGAGATGAGATTGGTGTTGCTATTCCTGATAAATACGTAAAATTTGCAAATCTTGGGTGGAATATACCAAGTGATTATATTGATTGGTACGATAACCCCCCATATATATTAGGCGTTTTACTAGATGGTCATAGGGAAAATTTTAGAGTCATTGATGTAGGGCCATGGAATGAAGATGATAATTATTGGGATTTACCTGAATGGTTAAATATTGGAGATGGACCCTTTAGAAGGAGGTTTGACATATTAAGTATTTGTATGCCAGAAGCTATGGCAGCGTTTAATGAAGATTTCAATGATGGCCTTGATCAGTTTGGTAGAGAAGTTTTAAATCCAGCTGGTATTGATTTATCAATTGAAGCAGCTAAAAAATTGGGTCTAGAATACTTAGAAAATGCTTGGGTAACAATTTATATAGATGAACTTCCATAGATAGCATTAATTACTAATCTATTCTTTGGTATTATCAAGCTCTACATATTCGTATAGTTTATTTAGAAAAAAGGGTAAACCCGATTCTACCCTTGCCCATGGAGAAATTAATCTTATACCAATAGGGTTTGCTACAAATTCTTCCTTTGCTTCATCAATAGCCCTTGAAAAAATTTCTACTGTATTTATCTCGACATGCCTATCAAATTTCAAACCGTTGAATTTAGACATAGCATTATATGCTTCAATAGCCTTTCTTGCCTCTTGAAAATACGTTGCAGTTAGTGTTCTAAAAAAAGAGTTAGACATAACTATTGAATGTTGTGACAATATTCTAAAAAGTGTTTTTGCTATGTCAGATGCCATTTTAATCAAACCACTATCTGGAGACCCAGCCCTAACCTCACTATGCTTATGTTCGTAAGTATCCATTATCTCAACTTCGCAAATTCTATTCACTGAAGAATTGTAATAGATTTCACTCAAGAGTGATACCTCTAACCCCCACGTTGGCGAAAAGCGAATATTTCTTGCTAATTCTTTAATTATTGCAAATTCCCCTGAGAGGGCATATCTGAAACTTACCAAATAATCTAAAAACTCAATTTGACCTAATATTGATCTCAATGCCCTGACTAGTGGCACATAAAATAATCTAGTAACGCGCCCATAAAGTTTATCGGTAACCCTAGCATAATATCCCTTAGAAAACTCATAGGAAAGGCCTCGATGTACAACTGGATATACTAATTTTTCAACCAAACCTTTCTCATAATTTACAATATCACAATCATGTAAGGCTATTGCATAACATGAGTTTTCTGCTAACACATATCCTAAAGCCATCCATACAACTCGTCCCTTCCCAGGTATATTCAAAGGAAAGCCTTCTTTGAGCAATTCATCATATAGAGATTGGACCCTATCCCCATGGTTCCATACAATTCTAGTCCTTTGGGGCAGGCTACTCATTAGGTTTTTTACCTCTTTAAACTGCTGTTTTGTTGCTTGGTCTAAGGATAATACAACCATATGTATACACTTTGTATCCTTTAGCACCTCTAATATCCTATACATTGCTGGCCTTTCAAACTCAGAATACAAAGCAGGTAAAATTAAAGCAATCTTTCTATTTTTTGCATAATTTAAAATATCACTCTCAAAATCCTCAACAGGTCTTTTTTTAATATCCTGAATTGTTGTTATTATACCATTTTGATAAAAATCAGCCATCTATACCCCAAGACTTTTTAATACTTTCAATATCATTTCATTAAAACCAGCTGGACCAATTAAGGTGCTTTTCTGCAAACCTTTAACCTTAATATCGCTATAACACCCATGTCTATTTTTTACAAGTATCGGCATATCAACAAAGTTTAACATATCGGCATCATTCCCACTATCACCTATACCAATTGTTACAAAGGAACTGCCAATTAGTTCTTTCAAATGCTTTACTACAATATTTGCAGCTCTTCCCTTGTCTTGGTCTATGCCAACAAAGCTGTAAAATAAACCACCCTTTAATATTTTAATATTAAATTCTTTAGACTTCAAGCTTAAAGCTTCTATTTTTTCATCGTTACTATTATTCATTATAAAGGGTAGAGAGTACTCTCTATTCATACTCTTTAATGCACTTTCCATTGAAAGCCCTGTTATATCTATTAATTCTTCAACTGATAATTCATTGTATAATATTAAATTAAATTCATTTTTAATCTTTATTGCAAAACTATATAAATAATTAATGTCAACCCCTAATGATAGAAGCTTATATTCATCTTTTTGGACCCCAAATTGTACTGTCTTATTATTATAAATTTTTGGGAAGTATACTCCTCCGCCATTTTCAATGATAAAGGGCTCATTTAAAGATAACTCATTCATAATTTCAACTGTCTCATCATAAGTTTTACTTGTAGTTAATACTAATGGAATTTTATGTGCTTTTATATACTCTAAGGCCTCTTTGGCCTCATCATGAGAGTAATTATTATAATTCAAAAGGGTGCCATCAATATCACTAAATATTATTATATTCATTATTAAGTATATTATACAAAAATTTATATAAATAAAAACAACTTTTATAATATAAAAAATTATTAAAATTTTATTAGACATATAGATA
>JAXHVM010000103.1 GCA_034189185.1 Deferribacterota bacterium | reverse complement strand
CTTTTATTTTAATGTAGATGGTATAGAGAAGACAGTTTCTATAGATAGGGAAAAATTTGTGGTTAAAGATGGTAAAGCTGTTGAAAAACCTGATTGTTGGTGTAAAACTAGTAGGAGACTTATAGAAAAGATTTGGTATGATAATTATAAACCTTCGATGAGTGATTTTATATCAGGTAAAATTAGATCGAATGATCCATATTTATTAAGACGCTTTATGGAGGCATTAGGTAGAAAAGTATAATATTAATTGTTATTAAAATATGCAATATTATTGCATATTTACATATTTTTTGAGGGCAATATAAATGAGTGAAGAAGTATTATATGAAAAAAAAGATAATCTTGCATTTATAACATTAAATAGAGCTGAAAAATATAATACCTTTAATCTAAATCTAGCCAAAAAACTAAACGAATATCTTATGGCAGCTGATAATGACAAGGATATAAAATTGGTTATTATAAACGCCAAGGGGAAGCATTTTTCATGTGGAATTGATATGAAAGAATTTAAGGACAGGGATTATAATGAGATGAAATCTGTTGTTAAATTGATGGATCTACATAATCACACTATAACTAAGATGTCAAAGGTTGTTATAGCCTCGGTGAGAGGCTACGCTTTAGCCAATGGTGCTGGCTTATCTTTTGCTTCCGATTTTACTATTGCTTCAAATAATGCAATCTTTGGTACAACAGCTATCAATGTTGGGCTTTTATGTCTTGGGCCATTAGTACCATTAACAAAAATTGTTGGAAAAAAAATAGCACTGGAGATGATTCTAACAGGTAAGATGATATCAGCTGAAGAAGCGTTTAGATTGGGTATTGCCAATAAAGTTGTATCAGATGATGAATTGGAGACGGAAACCCTAAATTTTGCAAATGAAATAGCCTCAAAAAATCAAGAATCAGTTAGGTTAGGTAAATATGCTATAAATACTATAATGGATATGCCATATCATTATAGTTTGGATTATATGAGTGAACTATTTTCTGGTTTAACCCAAAATGAGGATGCAAAAAAGGGGGTTGAGGCTTTTTTAAACAAAAAGAAATAAAATTATTTGTATTTAGGACTTTTCATCTTTATATACTGCCAGTGGTGAAAATGATTGACAAGTAGGCATTATTTCAATTCTATTTACGTTTACATGTTCTTGTAAATTAACCAGAAAATAAATAATATCTGCAATATCTTCTCCTTTGAGGGGTTTTGTGCCTTTATAAAGCTTACTTGCTTTTTCAGTATCTCCCTTATACCTTACAATAGAAAATTCTGTTTCAGATAAACCAGGCTCAATGTTTGTTACCCTTATATTTCTTCCTAACAGATCAGCTCTTAAGGCTAGAGAGAATTGTTTTATAAATGCTTTTGAAGCACAATAAACATTTCCACCTGGATATGGATAGGTGCCAGCAATTGATCCGATATTTATAATATAACCTTTATTTCTCTTAACCATTATAGGTAAGATTAATTTTGTTAAATATATTAAACCTTTTATGTTAGTATCAATCATTGTTAACCAATCTTCAAGACTTGCTTTGTCAGCTTTTTCTATACCTAATGCTAATCCTGCGTTGTTTATTAAAACATCTATGTCTTTAAAGTTTTCAGGCAATTCTTCTATTAAGTTTTTAATTTGGTCAAAATCTCTTACATCTAATTGTTTATAATAAATATTTGCGGAATCTTTATATTTATTGTAAAACTCCTCTAATCTTTTTAAGCGTCTTGCCAGTATTATTAGATTATCTCCATGATTAACAAATTTTTCTGCTGTTGCATAACCAAAACCTGAAGAAGCCCCACTGATTAATATTGTTTTTTTCATATAATCCTCCTTTGATATTATATTTAATATAAATTAATTTTATTATATCTTTTTTAAAGACTTGATTCATTAATAATTTAATATATAAGATATATAAACTATATGGAATTAAACCGAAGAGAGTTTATTAAAAACTTATCTATTTTATTATTTTCTATATGTACCTCAAATTGTGCTAAAGATCCTATAACAGGTGAAAAGGTATTTTCTTTTTTAGACAAGAATGATGAAATAAAAATCGATAAAGAAAATGCAAAATTTCAATTTTCTGCTGATTATGGTAAGGTACAGGATATTAAATTAAATAGTTACATTGAGAGTGTTGGAATTAAATTAGCAAAATTTTCTCATAGGCCAGATATGCCATACTCTTTTAGGGTGGTTAACGCAGTCTATGTTAATGCCTACACTTTTCCGGCAGGTAGCGTTGCAATAACAAGAGGAATGATTATTAATTTGAATTCTGAGGCTGAGCTTGCTGCAGTTTTAGGGCATGAGATTGGACACGTATCTGCAAGGCATACGGCAAAAAGAATGAGTAAGGCTGTTTTAATTAGTGGAATACTTACTGGATTGATGATATATCTAAATGTAGAGAACAATCCCTTTGTGCCTGTTGTAAGTTCTGCTGCAAGTCTTGGTTCATCAATTTTACTTGCAAGTTATAGCAGAAAAGATGAACTGCAGGCTGATGCTTTAGGGTTAGAATATATGATAAATGCAGGGTATTCGCCTGAAGGCATGTTAGAGCTTTTTAATATGTTGATGTCTCTTGAAAAAGATGAACCTAGTCTATTAGAAGTTATGTTTAGTACCCACCCAATGAGTGAAGAGAGGTATAATAATGTAAAAGATATAATATCAAAAAAATATAATAATAAACGTGAATATGTAATAGGTAGAGAGAGATTTATGGACAACACAGCCTCACTTAGAAAAATAAAGGAGGCCATAATGCTTTTACAAAAAGCAGCAAAATTTATGTCGAGTAATAAATACGTTGAGTCTAAGAAATACATTAAAAAGGCTTTAAATATAGCTCCAGATGATTATGTTGGTCTTGTTTTTATGGCAATTTGTAACTATCATTTAAACTCTTATGATGAAGCATTGAAATATACTAATTTAGCTGAAGATGTCTATCCTGATGAAGGCCAGGCTCATTTTTTAAAAGGCTTGATTTTAATTAAATTGGAAAAATACGAAGAAAGCTTGAAAAGCTTTGACAAGTATAATGAAATATTGCCAGGTAACCCAGAAATATTGTTTTATAAGGGATACTGTTTTGATAAGATGGGAAGATATGATGAGGCAATTAATTATTATCTATCTTATCTAAAGAAGGTAGATAGAGGTGAAAATGCTGATTATGCAAGAAAAAGATTGCAATACTTAAGATATAAAAAAATATTCTCATAGGAATAATTATAATTTAATTATATTTCATTTATTTTTTTCTGTCAGGGAAAATCAAAGAAAATATTACTGCTGAAATAAAAGATATAGGAAAGCTGATTAGTCTTACAGTAATAATCTCTTTATCAAAACCTAATGACACCCATAATATGGTTACGCAAAATCCAACAATAAATGCTGAATAGACACCGACTTTAGAGAGTCTCTTCCAAAAAAAGAGTAGGGTAATTATAGGTGCATATATGCTAGTTAATCCTGCCCATCCCCAACTGACAATAGTATATACATATTCTTTTGCATAAAATATTAATAAAATACCTAAAAAACCAATAAATAATGTTGAAAGTCTTGATATATTTAATCTTATTTTCTCTTTAAAATCTCTCTTTTTAAAAAGGATTCTCTGGAGTATATCCTCCGAGATTGCAGAGCTAGCCATAATGATCTGTGAGCTTGCAGTGGACATAACAGCAGCTAGTACTCCAGCTAGTAAAATTCCAGTTAGAAAAGGTGGAGTAAATTGCTGGATTATATAGGGAAATACCATTTCTCTATCATTTACAAAGAGTTCTAGATTACCATATATAGCAAAAGCAAGTAGCCCCAAAAGTAATGCGCCAGCAGAGGTTAAAAAACCCCAGATTGCTGCTATGATAGTACAAGATTTTATTTCTTTTGCATTTCTCACAGCCATCATTCTAACAAAAACATGAGGTATACCACCCATATAACCAAAAAACCAACTTAGATTTACGCCTAGTAATATAAGTGCATCTATACCTACTTTACCACCAAATAGGGATGATCGTCCTGCCTTATCATTAGCTAGAGAGTTGACTATAGATATAGAGGGATCACCAAGTACATTAAATAATATAATTATTGGTAAAATGATTAAGGTGAAGACCATTAATAGTGCCTGAAAGAAATCTGTCCAAACAGAAGTTATAAAGCCACCTGCAACAGAATATGATATAATAATTGTAGCAATTATAATAGCGCTAATAGTTGTATTTAGATTAAATAAATGAGCCACTATTTTACCACCCCCTTCAAACTGGGCACCAACATAGGCTACGAAGAAAACAAAGATAGAAATACCACCTAATACCCTTATAGCATTTGCAGATTCAGGAAATTTCTTAGCTAAATAATCGTTAGGGGTTATTGCATCTGTTTTCTCAGTTTCTTTATAGAACTTTTTTCCATAAAATATCCACTGAAATACTGCTCCACCAGCAGTACCAAGAAGAACCCATATGGTTGATAAACCAAACTCCCATGCTAGCCCAGGTATACCAATTATAATCCATGCTGACATATCTGAACTTCTCTCAGAGAGTGCAAGGGCAAAAGAAGGTAGTTTTCTGCTACCTATATAATAATCCCTTTGGTTTTTCACATTTCTTGCTACCCAAAAACCAAGTAGTAGGGTAAAGATTATATAGCAGATTACAGCAGATAGAAGCTGAATATTAGCACTTGTATTCAATTAATACACCATAAATAAAAAATTGTAAAATTTTATACTACAAATACCTTATTGGCAATGTAGTTATTAGGTTTTCTCAAAATATAGCAGATAATTTTAATGTTATATATTTTTATAAAAAAATTAATTTATTTTTCTCCTAATTTTTTTGATTTATTTGTAGCGGTTAAGACAGCTTCAATTAAATTTATTCTAATACCACCTTTTTCGAGGGCACATATGCCATCAATTGTAGTTCCCCCAGGGGATGTTACCATATCTTTTAGTCTAGCGGGGTGCATGTTTGTTTCTTTTAGTAGTTTTGCAGATCCTAGCATAGTTTGAATTGCTAGTTTAGTAGCAATCTCTCTTGATAAGCCCATTTTTACCCCACCATCGCTTAAAGCCTCTATAATTATAGACATATATGCTGGACCACTTCCAGATAAACCAGTTACTGCATCAAGTAAATTTTCATTAACCTCAACAACTTCACCAATGCTTGAGAAGATAAGTTTAGTTTTTTCTATATCTTTTTTTGTTATATATATGTTGGGTGTTAATACTGTTGCAGCCTCTAAAACCAATGCAGGTGTATTTGTCATACATCTAATAATTTTAACATTTTTACATAATAATTTTTCTAAATAATTGATTGTGATACCTGCAGCTACACTAATAATTAGATGATAGTTTTCTTTTATTTTGTCTTTGATCTCATTTAGAACGCTATCGATTATTTGAGGTTTTACTGCTAAGAAAACAATGGTAGATTTCTCAATAAGTTCAATATTATTGTGAGTTGTATTTATTTTATATTGTTGCTTAATATTATCTAAGGCTTTCTTATTGGTATCGCTTGTATAAATTTTGTTAATATCTATTATTCTTGAATTTATTAGCCCCTTTATTATTGCGCTACCAATATTGCCAGCTCCAATTATACCTATTGCATCATTGTTTAACATTACTACCCCTCTTAAATTTGTTTAATAGTTCCATATTAAATACCTCAATATTAACATCTTTCTTTTTGAGACTAGATAAAAATTTTATTCCTTTATAATAATAAATTGCGTTATTTGACTCAAATGTATGTATATTAATAGGGATATTTTTGTTATATTTATCAATATTGTTCATGAGGTATTTTATAAGTGCATTGGCTTCTTTAACTGATTTCTTTGGTATAAACCTATAACTATTGTCATTATCGTTATAGTCAAAATTTTCCACGTTATTTCTAAATATATTTAATCTGTTTAAGTAAAGTTTTTTTGTTTTTGGTTTATCTGTTTGTGGGATAATAAGTATTAAGCGATCTACTTTATTAAACATTGATATTAAGATAGATAAAAAACAACCAAAGCCTTTACCAATAATGTAAATTGATTTTGTTGTTTTTAATAAGGTGTTATATCCATATTTTAATGATTCATACCAGTCTATAAATGTAAAATGATTTAAATATTTATAATTTGATGAGTGGCCAGCAATTCTTGATATATAAGTAGTATAACCTAGATTATATATATATTTATTATATAGTTGCATATTTTTTGGGGAGCTGCCTAAATCATGGATTATTAATGCACCTACATCATTTTTTTTACCTTCATAAAAAGCTGGCATACTTACTTCTTCTCTTATCCCTTCTGAAAAAGCCCTTTTTATATCTAAAAGTACGATCTCTTGTAAATCAATATCTGTTAGA
>JAXHVM010000102.1 GCA_034189185.1 Deferribacterota bacterium | reverse complement strand
AAACATTAAAAAAATAATGGAAAAAACTAATATTGTTTTATCAGATACAATAGAAAAGGAGTATCCTAATAAGTGGCCAGCTAAAGCTACTATTATAACTAATGATAACAAAACCTTTGAAGAATATGTGGAATATCCTCTTGGGGATTTTGAAAATCCTGCAGATAAAGAGATGTTAATTGAAAAAAATAGTGACCTTTTACAGCCTATAATAGGAGATGTAAAAACTGATAAAATAGTAAGTGTAATACTAAAGATAGATGACATAGAAAATTTAAATATGCTTAATAATATGTTAATATAATATGTGAGGTGAGTTATGGAGGCACTTGAAGGTATAAAAATACTAGATTTGGGCAGGTTACTACCTTTTGAGTATACAACAGTGATTTTAGGCGATTTAGGGGCAGACATATTAAAGATTGAAGAGCCAGGGCGTGGCGATTATATGAGAGATATGCCTCCTAAAAACAAAAAAGAAAATATTATATTTCTAATGTTAAATAGAAATAAAAAGAGTATGACATTAGATTTAAAAAAAGAAAAAGGCAAAGAGATATTTTTAGATTTAGTAAAGAAATATGATGTTGTTTTTGAAGGTTTTAGACCTAAGGTTATGGAAAAACTTGGCCTAGGTTATGAACGATTAAAAGAAGTTAACCCTAAACTTATTTACTGTGCAGCTACTGGATATGGACAATATGGTTCATATAGTAAAAAACCAGGGCATGATATTAATTATATTAGTATTGCTGGTATCTTAGGTAAAACAGGCTTAGATAAACCTGTTATCCCAGGAATACCCATTGCTGATATGACTATAGGGGTTTACTCAGCACTCTCTATCTTGGCTGCTATAATAGCAAGAGGTAAAAGTGGCGAAGGTCAATATATTGATATTTCAATGACAGATTGTATGCTCTCATATAATATTGTTAACATTGCAAGTTATTTAGTAGAAAGTAAAAATATGCCTATATTAGATTTAAGAGGTGGGTTGCCCAACTATAACGTATATGAGACAAAGGATGGAAAGTATATCTCAATGGGAAATCTTGAATATAAATTCTGGAAAAACTTTTGTGAAACAGTTGGTAGAAAAGATCTAATTGAAGAGTACGCATCTAATATTATTGAGGAGAAGAAAGAAAATCTAAGAGAAGAGATTCAAAAAATTTTTAAAGAGAAAAATAGGGATGAATGGATTGAGCTCTTTGAAGGTGTAGATACATGTATAACACCAGTTTATTCTATTCAAGAAACACTAGAAGATAGATTGTTTAAGGAAAGGGAAATGATAATGGAAGTTGATCATCCTATAGAAGGCAAAGTAAAACAGATAGCATTGCCAATAAAATTTTCAAAAACTAAACAAAAGATTAAATCTTATTCTCCAATGTTAGGTGAACATACAGAATTGATCTTAAAATCATTAGGATATAATGAGAAAGAGATAAGTTATCTTAAAGAAAATAAAATAGTCTAACTCAAAAATCTCCTAACTTCGCAAGTTTGGAGATAAAAAAAGGAGGTTGATATATGAAATTTGATAATAAGGTTGCAGTTGTTACTGGTGGTGCAGGTGGTATTGGCTCAGAAATTGTAAGAACATTAGTCAATGAAGGAGCTAAAGTAGTAATTGTTGAGGCTGAAAATGTAGATGGTGCATATAATCAATATCAAACAAACTACATAGGGGGTATAACAAGAGCTAAAGAGATGGAAAAAGAATTTAAAGACAAAATAAATGTAATAGCTGCAGATGTATCAAAAAATCAGGAAGTAACTAATGCAATTAATGAGATTGTTAATAAATTTAATACAATTGATATTTTAATAAATGTAGCTGGTGTAGTTACTGCAGGACCTGTTGAGGAAATAAAAGAGGAAGAGTGGGATTTAATGATGGATATTAACACGAAAGGGACTTTTTTATTCTGTAAAGAGGTTTTACCCATTATGAAAAAACAGAATTATGGAAGAATTATAAATTTTGCCTCAATTGCTGGCAAGATCGGTATAGAAGGTTTATCACATTATTGTGCATCAAAATTTGCAGTCATTGGTTTTACCAATGCCGTTGCAAAAGAGGTTGCAAGTTATAATATAACAGTAAATTCAATATGCCCTGGTATTGTTTTTACACAAATGTGGGATTTACTTGCAAAAAAATTCTCTATAGAAGGTGAAAGTATACAAGAGAGTTTTAATAGAAATGTTAAAACAATGATTCCACAAAAGGTTGCACAAACACCACAAGATATGGCTAAGGCAGTTATCTTTTTGTTAGAGTCAGAACATATAACTGGACAAGCTATGGCTGTCAGTGGTGGTGCAGCTATTTAGATTAATAACATTGGAGGTGTATTTATGGAAAAGGATGCTTTATTTAACAAAGTATTGCAGGTAGCTGTTGTTGTAAAAGATTTAATGAGATCTGTTAAGATCTACAATGATGAATATGGTATAGGTCCATGGTTAATTTATGAGTTTAACCCAGAAACGGTTAAAGATATGATTATAAACGAAAAAAGGATTGATTATGCAATGAAACTTGCTGTGTGTGATATAGATGGTGTTCAATGGGAATTAATACAGCCTTTAGATAATAAATCTATTTATGCTGAATTCTTAGAAAAACATGGTGAAGGTTTGCATCATATAGCTTTTGGCACGCCAGATTATAAAAAAACCCTTGATACATTAAAAAAACGAAACAAAAAGATATTACAAGGTGGAAATTGGAAGGGTTTGACCTATACCTATTTATCAACTGATGATGATTTAGGTGTTATTGCTGAGATTTATAATATAAGCAAAGATTTTAAATGGCCTGAACCAGAAGATAGATACCCAAAAGAATAATGTATTAAAAATTATAACTTGCGACGTGGGAGATTAATATTATGTAACCTTGCTTTTGTTATATTATCACATATATTAGTTAGTACGAAAAAATAGGAGATGATTATGAGCACATTACAATCACAACGTGCATGGATTACAGGAGCAAGTAGCGGTATTGGTGAGGCAACTGCCAAACTTCTTAGCGCAGAAGGTGCACACCTTATACTTTCTGCAAGAAGACAAGACCGTCTGGAGTCTTTAAAACAGGAAATTGAAAAAAAAGGCGGCAAAGCTGAGATATTGCCGCTGGATGTCACTGACAGGTCTGCAGTTTTCACTGCAGGTAAAAAATTAGAAAAAGAAGGTGGTGTGGATATTCTAATAAATAATGCTGGTATTATGCCTTTATCTCCATTGGCAAAGGGTAGGGTAGATGATTGGGATCGCACTATTGATGTCAATATTAAGGGTTTGCTGTATACTACGCATGCTGTGTTGTCTGGTATGATCCAGCGTAAAAAGGGGCACATTGTTAATCTTGGATCAGTTGCAAGCCGTGTAGCTTTTCCAACTTCTGCGGTTTACAGTGGCACTAAGTTTGCAGTAGCTGCCATCAGTGAAGCACTGCGCAAAGAGGTCTTGCAATATGGTATTCGTGTAACCATAATTGAACCTGGCGCTGTTTCTACCGAGCTTGTAAATTCTATTACAGACGAAGAGATACGGAAAATGGTAACCGGTCAACAAGGTTTTTATGCACCTGGTCTTGAAATTTTAACTAGTGATGATATTGCTAGAGCCATTTTGTATTGTGTTAGCCAGCCACCACGTGTTAATGTGTGCGAGCTACTTGTTCGTCCACAGATCCAGGAACTTTAAAAAAATATTTTTTAACTTACGAAGTTAGTGAAATGTTATGAGCCGGTACAAACGCGCAGGCGGTTTACTAACAGATTATCTCTCAAAATTTTATCTTTGAGTGCAGTTAATTCTTTAACATCCCAGTTGGCGCTGAGATAGCGCCCCTTTGCCCAGTCTGCCTGTCCAGTAGACAACCATACGATAAAACCAGCTACGAGATCAGGGCTATCAGAAAGAAAGTTATGCATATCTTTTGGCATGTTCAGCGCAAGATCTGTAACAACACCACCAGGATCGACTGAGAAACATTTAATGCCATCTTGACCATGATCTACATTAACAAATTCACAAAGGCGGTTGATCGCATGTTTTGATGCTTGATAATCAGATGCAGTTGGAATCAAAAGTTGAGCCCCAAGCGATGAGATTAGAATCAGATGACCACCACTAAGCCCTTTTGTAGCCCACTTTTTTGCCGATTTTATAAGGTAGGGTATGGAAAAACGTATTACGTGATAAACCCCTCTCATATTTACTTCCCAGGTATACCACCAGCTTTCAGGGTCAGACTCACCTATCTTTGCCCATGGACCAAGATAGCCAGCGTTTGCATCGGCTACGTCAATACTACCAAATTTTTCTACACAGTCCAAAATAGTGTCTTCAACCTGTGACGCACTAGTCACATCACACCTTGAATAAGCGCATTGTGTATTTGAGTTTGTCTGATGAATCAGGTCTTGTGTTTCTTTAAGTGCTTGCTCTGAACGAGCTGTAATATAAACTGCCTTTGCACCAGCCTCAGCAAAGGCGATAGCAGTTGCTCGCCCAATTCCCTTTGATGCGCCAGTAATAAAAATAACCTTGCCCGATGCACTACCTTTCAGCGTAGAAGTTGGGTCTATTGCATCATATCGGGTATGATGTTTTGTTAAAGGGAGGTCTTGATCATCAATTAATGCCATAGGTTCCTCTTGTGTAAAATGTTTTTTGTGATTATTTATTGATATATATATCATAAATAATAAAAAAACAATAAGCTGTTGCATTTTAAATTCTTAGTTTAAATATTTTGAATATTTCAACTTAAAACTTTAGAAGATTTGGCTCATCAATTAATGAATTGTTAACAAACGTTTACTTAGGATGTTAATGTGAAAAAAATGGAAACTTACCAATGTAAAAGTTGACAATTATTTTAAGATATTGTAGAAACGATTATCTCCGAGTTCATAAGTCTAAGTCGTAAATCTCGATACGACTTATGAGCCGGCTGGGTACGCCCCCAGGGTATGGATGGAAACGTCTATACCTCCCGAAATGTGGAAAGGAGATAACTGGTAGTTTTATAATATTGATAATATATTAAACCGGTTATCTGAATGCAGGTAACCGGTTTTTTTATTGGGGGTGAAATGAAAAAATTAAAAGTTGAAGATGCAGTAGGCAAAAAACTTGCTTATGATATTACCGAGGTAAATCTGGATACCAATTTTAAAGGTGTGGCATTTTATAAAGGACATCTTATCAGAAAAAAGGATATTGAGCATTTACTGCGTTTAGGAAAAGAGTACGTTTTTGTTGAGGAGAAAAACACTGATGAACTACATGAAAATGACGTAGCAATGGCGATTGCACCTTTGGCAGCCGGTGAAAATATTTCTTACAGTGAATCTCCTACGGAAGGAAAGATAAGTTTTTTTGCAAATGTAGATGGTATTTTTATCGTTGACAAGGAAGCTGTGTTAAAAATCAACAGAATGGAAATACCTTCTATGCCAACTATAAGTGATAGATATCCTGTTGTCAGAGGAATGAAGGTCGCAGCATTCAGGACTATCCCTTTAACATGCAAAAAAGAAATATTTGACAAAATGAAGGCAGTTCTCAGGCAGCCAGTATTATCAGTAAAAAAATATACAATTAAAAGCGCATCTATAATAGTAACTGGAAATGAAATATATTATGGTAGAATTGAAGATAAATTTACCGAAAAACTGAAACATAAGCTTATAAAATTTGGGATAAACAAAATAAACAACAGAATTCTCCCTGATGATGAGATAGCAATTGCCTCCGCCATAAAAGAGGAGGCGAATGGAAGCGGACTAATACTTATTACTGGGGGGACATCTGTAGATCCTGATGACAAAACAAGGCTTGGCATAGAAATTGCAAGAGTTCAATTTGTCCAAAAAGGTAATCCTATACAGCCTGGAAACAATTTTTCCATCGGATACCTTAGCGATATCACTGTTTGTGCAGTACCTGCAGCTGCACTATTTTATGACATAACAGCTCTTGATGTTTTCCTGCCCCAAATACTAGCTGAAATAAAGATAACAAAGGATGATATTGCCTCAAAAGCAATAGGTGGTTTATGTCATCAATGCAAAACATGTGTGTATCCGGTATGCTCTTTCGGGAAGGGTGTATATTTAAGATAGATGTTATTAGAAGATTTAAAATTACTGCATTTAATTAAAATTCAATATAGACTACAATAAAACAGTTTTTTTAATGCATAATATGCTTGCAAATCTACAGTCATCAAGGATATAGATAGCCTTCTTTATTCCAATATGAGAAAATTGCATATGATGCTGTAAATACAGTGAAAATCTGACTTGCGAAGTCAGAGGATTGACTTGCAAAGTTGGGAGACTTTTGAAGAGATATGAAAACTTTAAACTTGACAATAGCACAATAATTATATAAATAGCATGTAATTTAAATAAATGGCTAATTTGCTGAAATAAGTAATTTTAAATTTTAATAACATTTATCTGAGTATTTGAGGTTTTACTATAGATAAAATGAAATTCAAAAATAAGTT
>JAXHVM010000101.1 GCA_034189185.1 Deferribacterota bacterium | reverse complement strand
TCAAAATTGTTCTTATTGAGCCGAAAAGAGACCTTTACAGTTGGTATGAATAGTTTTAGAGGTAATTATGCATATATGGGTTTACCCGTAACCTATTTCTTTATGGGGGATCATGCCTTAAAGATCGCAGCAATATATATGGCTTTTATTGTCCCAATTGTAAATATTCTATCGGTTATTTCACTGTCTATGGGTTCAAAAAGAGAAATTAGATTGAAAGAAGTTTTAAAATTTTCAGTGAGTAATGCCATTGTTATTGGTTGTGTAGTAGGCCTTATATCCTTATTTACCGGTTTTAAACTACCCTATGTTATTGATAAGTCTATAGATATTTTGACCCAGGTTACACTACCTTTAGCACTTTTAAATATTGGAGCATCCTTTAATTTTAAATATATAACTTCAAAGATAGCCCCTTCAATTCTAATTATATTGTTAAAATTGTTATTATTACCGTCTATTTCACTATTAATAATATTATTATTCAAGATAGAGATAAATGTTTATTGTAAAGTTTTGATTATAATGCTTTCTTCACCTTGTGCCAGTGTAAATTATGTACTTGCATCATCCTTGGAAGGCGATGTAGATTTGACCCTTTCATCAATAATTAGTACAACTATATTATCTATTATTACCTATCCTTTATGGTATAGTATAATATTAAATATTGCTAGAATAAATTGATATTGATAAAAAAAAATTATTAAATATATAATAGAAAAATTAATATGGTTTGAGCTTCAATGGATATAGCTTTAATTATAGTACTAGAAAATACATTAGATTTATCAATGGATTTAGCAGGTAAGCCTTTAATAGATTACATATATTCTATAAGGAATAAATTAGATCCTGCCTCTATAACAGTTGTTAATGGAGAATACAAAAAGGATCCATTAAATTGTAATATAGTTAAAGAAAATGTTAGACTGTTAAATAAAGAATATTTAGAGCCAATTAACTTGTGTAATTATATTAACAGCTATTGTGTAGATACAAAAATTTTGTTGATAAATGGTATAAGGCCATTGATAAATGAAAAGACATTGGAATATTTTGTCAATAATTTTTACTCTAAAGATAAATTATCCCTAATTTCAACAAGCATCTCTGAAAAAGAATGTATATATGAAGGTTGCGATTTAGTAAAAGAGGGTGGTAGTTTAGTTGAAATAAAAAGGGCTGTTCAAGAAAAGGAAAAGTCAAAACAGGTAAGAGAAATCAATAGTGAGATTTATTTGACTCACTCTAATGTATTGAAAGAAAGACTAACTTATTTTGCTAATATTGATAAATCAAAATACTATAACTCAAATATACCAAAAAGGGGTGATCTTATATATTGTAAGTATGAAAGTGAAGAATTAAAAAAAATATCAAGTTACAAAGATTTAAAAGAGCTCTCAAAATATATATGGTACAAAAGGGCTCTAACATTAATTGAAAAGGGTGCAGATATTATTGATCCTTATAATATATATATAGATGAAGAAGTAGAGATTGAAAAAGGGGTAACCTTATATCCCTTTGTTTTCTTGAAAGGTAAAACTTATATTAAAGGTGACTCTACTATTTACAGTGGTGTCCGTATTGAAAATTCAGTTATAGAGGTAAATTGTTCGATATTAGATAATACATATATTCAGTCATCCTATGTAGGGGGTGGTTCTTTAATAGGACCAATGGCTCATTTGAGAGTTGGCACAGTATTAAGAGGGAGAAATAGGATTGGAAATTTTGTTGAGACCAAGAAAGTAGATATTGGCGAAGGTAGTAAAGCTAGCCACTTAACATATTTAGGTGATGCAGTAGTTGGCAAGAATGTAAATATAGGATGTGGTGTTATCACCTGTAACTATGACGGTTTGAATAAAAATAAAACAATTATAGGGGATAATTGTTTTATTGGAAGTGATGTTCAATTTATTGCCCCTGTTGAGATAGGCGATAATGTTGTTGTTGCAGCAGGCTCAACTATAAATAAAAATGTTTCATCAGGATCATTAGCTATTTCAAGGACTAAACAGGTTAATAAAGAGGATTATTATAATAAGTGGAGAGAGAGGTTAAACAAAAGATAATGTGCGGTATTGTTGCATACATTGGCAAAAGAAACGCAATTGAAGTAATTATTGATTGTTTGAAACGACTTGAGTATAGAGGTTATGATTCAGCAGGACTAGCACTTCTAAAGGATCAAGAGGTTACTATCATAAAAAAGACAGGCAAAATAAAAGAATTAGAGAAAACCTGTAGTGAAAAATTATATATTAATGCAACCCTAGGCATAGGTCATACAAGATGGGCTACCCATGGCTTGGTTAACGAAAAAAATGCCCATCCCCATCAATCAAAAAATATAATCCTTGTCCATAACGGGGTAGTAGATAATTACCTTCAATTAAAAGAATTTTTTTCAAATAGAATAGATTTTTCTTCTGAAACTGATTCTGAATTAATAGCACATTTGGTTGAATATAATTACAAAGGAGATCTCTGTGATGCAACAATAAAATCACTTAATAAATTAAGAGGAAGTTTTGCGCTATCAATAATAACACCTAATGAACCAGATAAGATAGTATTAGTTAAAAAAGATAGTCCCCTAATTATAGGGATTGGTGAAAATGAAATGTTTGCTGCTAGCGATCTGCCTGCGTTAGTACCATATACTAATAAATTTATTTTTCTAGAGGATAATTGTGTAGCTAGCATCAAAAGAGACAAGGTTGAAATTTTCGATTTCAACGGTAATAAGATAGAGCCTAAATATGAAACAATAAGTTTAAATGCTAGATGTGTAGAAAAATATGGTTATAAGCATTATATGCTGAAAGAAATTTTTGAGCAACCAAGAGCTTTGGTTGATACCTTTACTGGACATATTAGTAATAGTCAGGATAAAATTATCTTTAATGAGCTGAAAGGCGCAGAGGAGATGTTATTAAATGCAAAATATGTTGAGGTTATAGGATGTGGTACAAGCTATCATTCTGCAATGGTAGCTAAATATCTTATTGAAAAATATGTTGGTATACCTGTAATAGCTGATATAGCTTCTGAGTATAGATATAGGGAGAATAGTTTTGAAAAAGATAGTTTACTAATAGCTATCTCACAATCAGGTGAGACAGCTGATACTTTAGCGTCAGTTAAGCTAGCCAGAGAAAGAGGGCAGAAGGTTATTGTAATAAGTAATGTTTTTTCCTCTTCAATTCCCAGGTATTCTGATATTACATTATATACATATGCAGGCCCTGAGATTAGTGTTGCCTCAACAAAAGCTTTTATAACCCAGCTTACCATCATATACCTCTTTTCTATTTATTTTGGGGCTTTAAAGAAGTCTATAGGCGAAAAGGATGTAAAATTGCTTGTGAAGGATTTTGTTAGATTGCCAGAACAGCTAAATTATATATTATCTTTTAATAAGGATATAGAAGAATTTGCAAAAAATTGTTCAGGGTATAAACATTTTTTCTTTCTTGGTAGGGGGATAAATTACCCTATAGCCCTTGAAGGGGCACTAAAGCTTAAAGAGGTGGCTTATATTCACGCAGAGGGTTATGCAGCAGGGGAATTAAAGCATGGTCCTATTGCTTTGGTATCCCCTGAAATTCCTACTTTTGTTATTGCCACTAAATCAAATGTATATGATAAGATATTAACAAATATTGAAGAGATAAGAGCAAGAAAGGGCAAGGTGTATATTATTAAATCAAAAAATGATAAGTTTTTAGATGGATTTAGAGGCGATAGTATTTCCATTATTGATACATCAGAGGAGCTGTCAATATTTCAAAATACAGTTATTTTTCAGCTTTTCGCATATCACTGTGCTAATTTTCTTGGCCTTGATGTTGATCAACCACGAAATCTTGCAAAAAGTGTAACTGTTGAATAAAAATATAACAACTAGTTAAATATTTTTATAGACAATATAGTTTGTTTTACTAATATATCCTTTTTGTAATGCATAATATAGCTATGAAGTTATTTAACATTAATAGTTGGTTGCGTTTTCTGTTAAGGCATGATGAGTTGTTTATGCTGTTTGTTAGTATCGTCGTTGGTATACTAGCAGGCTATGGTAATCTAGTTTTTAGGTATTTTATAGAGCTTTCACAACAACTTTTTTATGGTGTTAGTGGTGAGGCAATGTTGACAGCCTTGCAGAGTCAGCGGGGTTATAAAATAATATTGATGCCTGCACTAGGAGGTTTATTGGTTGGCTTATTAGGTCTAGTTTTCAAATCTGCAAAGGGACATGGAGTCCCCGATGTTATCAAAGCTGTGCTTTTAAATAGAAGAATATCACCCTTTGTTGCATTTATAAAAACTATTGCCTCATCTTTAACAATTGGTTCTGGTGGATCAGCAGGTAGAGAAGGGCCAATTATTCAAATAGGAGCAGCACTTGGGGCTGGTATTGGTAGGCTTTTACGGTTTTCAGGAGGGAGAATGAAAACTGTGCTTGCTTGTGGTGCCTCAGGTGGACTAGCAGCTACATTTAATGCTCCGATGGGTGGGGCTATGTTTGCCTCTGAGATTATTGTAGGAGAATTTTCAATAAAAACCTTTTCTCCTATTATTGTTTCTTCAGTTATAGCTACTGTTATCTCTAGAATGTATTTAGGTAATGATGTTACCTTTGCAGTGCCAACTTATGAATTTAGAAATCCAATAGAGTTAATTTTCTATGGTATACTTGGCTGCCTTGTTGCTTTTATTGGGGTATGTTTCATAAAGTTTTTCTACAAAATTGAGGATCTTTTTACGAGATTAAGATTGACAAATTTTTTAAAACCAGTTTTAGGGGGACTTTTATTAGGTATGTTAGGTCTCTACGCTAAGGAGGTTATGGGTGTTGGCTATACTACTATTGTCAATATATTACATAATAGACTAGATATAGGCTTGTTATTTGCTCTTATATTTTTAAAGATGGTAGCAACCTCTTTAACATTGGCTTCAGGTGGTGCTGGGGGTTTATTTGTCCCATCATTATTTATAGGTGCTTCTACAGGTGGTTTTTTTGGTGGAATTTTAAATTTTATTTATCCTGGGGTGATAGCAAATAGTGGTGCCTATGCATTAGTTGCAATGAGTGCAATGTTAGCTTCTACTATGAGAGCTCCTATCACAGCTATACTGATTATTTTTGAAATAACCCAAAGTTATGAAATAATACTACCCTTGATGATTGCTACTATTGTCTCAAATGTAGTGTCAAACTTGCTTTACAAAGAAAGCATTTTTACTTATCCTTTAGTGAAAGAAGGTATAAAGGTCAAAAGGACTTTAGAGGAGAGTGTCTTAGAATCAATACAAGTAAAAGATGCTATGTTAAAAGATAATATTATTAAATTTAAGAAACATACACCTATAAAAGATATTATTGCTTCAATTCAAAGAGCAAATTATTCATATTTTCCAGTTGTTGACGATAATGATATATTAGTAGGAATGTTGTCATTAGATGATATAAGATCTATATTATTTGATGAAAGTGTTAGAGATTTTTTAGTTGCCGATGATATCTGTAGAAGAAAAGATTTAAGCTATGTTTTTCCAGATGATACATTAGCTGATGCTATGGCAAAAATGGGGCTTAAGGATTTAGGTGCTCTTCCTGTTGTAAAAAAGTTAGATGGCGATAAGCTAAAATTCCTTGGATTATTAAGAAGAAGTGATATAATAATTGCTTATAATAGATATTATTCAAACATGTAGGTCATAAATGAAACAACTAGATTTGGAAAAAGTGTTAAACGAAGAACAACTTAGGGCAGTTAAATATATAGATAGTCCATTGTTAGTACTTGCAGGTGCAGGTACGGGTAAAACAAAGGTGATAACACATAAAGTTGCATACCTAATAGAGGAAATAAAAATTCCTGTAAGCAATATTATGGCTGTGACCTTTACGAATAAAGCTGCAAATGAGATGAAAAATAGGATTGAGAATATTATTGGTTATGCAACAAAGGGGTTATGGATTGGAACGTTCCATTCTTTAGCACTGAGAATGTTGAGAAGGGAACATGCCATACTAGGATTGATAAAGAATTTTACTGTAATAGATCAGGATGATAGACTGAGCTTGATTAATAGAATTTTAAAAGAACTTAATATAGATAAGAAGAAATATCCCGGTAAAGCATATCTAAATTTAATATCTAAATTTAAAAATAGTCTCGATTATGCTAGGGGCAAAAACATTGAGGATTCTTACTATAAATGTGTTGATGTATTTAAAAGGTATCAAGAAGTTTGTAAATCTAGTAATTATGTAGATTTTGATGATATATTAGCTTATACAGTAAGGTTATTTGAAGAACAAGAGTCTGTTTTGTCATATTATAGAAAATTATTTAGATATATATTAGTTGATGAGTACCAAGATACAAATTTATTACAATTTTATTTTGTTAAATATTTGTCAGAGGGTTCCAATATATTCTTTATTTCAGCTCCCCTCCACGAATAGATTGACTGGTCATCATCCCCAACTACACATATATTAGAACCCTCTGACAAA
>JAXHVM010000100.1 GCA_034189185.1 Deferribacterota bacterium | reverse complement strand
AGTCTATTAACTTTCGATATTAACGGTAGTTATAATGATGGCCTTTTAATAAAGGGTAGGGCTGCCTTAAAGGGGTCAATATTTAATAGATTCAATCTCTACGTTATTTATAACAAAGAGAGATTGATTTTGAAAGAATTAAATATTGATAATCACAATTTTAAGGATTTAGCATACTATTCTTTTAGTAATAAAAATATCCATGTTGATATTGAGAGCCCTCATATAAAAAATAATTTATTTGAGGCGAAAAATGTAAGGATATTGGTAGATGGTATGATTACTGATCCTAGTTTTAATATATATGGAGAGCTACTTAATGTGTCACCTGGCAGAGGTGTTCTAAATATAAAAGGTGATTTAAGAAAGGCCAAGGCAGATTTTAATTTTAAGGACTATAGCCTTAACATTGATTACAAAAGGACAGAGCCATTTAAATTTCTTATTGGTATAAATGCCCAATATAAAGAAAAGATTACTCTTTCTTTACCACTAAAAGTAAAATATTTAAGTGATTTTGCTTTTAATATTACAGCTAGGAAGGGGTCTATTAATATACAACCACTAGGAGAGATCCTTTTAAATGACATCCAATTTTTTGCAGATAAAAAGGGGATTAAGGGTTTTAATTGCAATATAAGTAATGAGATATTTAAGAATATGAAACTAATAGATGTGGATATAAATGAAAAAGGCATAAAAGGGGATATTGATCTTAATAATGGTATTTTAGAGTATAACAATATGTTCTTATTAAAGACAGTGGGTGGTGTGGGGTTTTATTATAATTATAAGGATCCAGTTATGTTATCTGGTGAGGTCAATGGTAGGGGTAAAGTAAATTGGGAGGGCCTTTATCTGAAATTACCTATTAATAAATTTAATATTAAATTTGATGGTTTAAATATAACGTTTAATGCTGTGTTAAATGAATTAGATTCTTATTTGAATATTAGTTATAAAACCAATAACTATATGGATTATCTGGATTCCTCACTAGATATAAAAGGCAAACATATATATATAAATAAATTAGGTTTTTCAGGGATGTTTAATCTAGATCTTTCTTATGATAGCTCCGAAAGAAAACTGAAGGGCGATGTTTTCTTAGTTAAATCATATTATGATGTGGGCGGTTATGTTAAAACCACTTCAGCAGGCACCTCTAATATTAAATTGCCGGTTGATATTAATTTAAATGTAAAAACTATCAATCCTGTAAAAATTGATAATAAATATGCTAATGCCAATGTTAACGTAAATTTAAATGTAATCTATGACAAAGAACTTAAGGTTTTTGGAAAATTATATACCTCTGATTCTTATATAACAATTGGTCAAGAGAAATTGGTGATATTTGATAATTATATTCTTTTTAGAGGGACATTGCCCCCTTATTTATACTTAGAGGCACGTGGTACAGGAAATTATAGCTATATAGTTTTAAAGATCACTGGTAATTTACCTAATTACAATATTAGCATAATAGATTTAAATCCTAGTAACAGAGGTTTATATGAGACTAAATCTAGCTATAACCCACAAAATTTAATAACAGATATATTTGCTGGGGTACTTTTAGGCGACCTACTAAATGTTACTGAGAATATAATAGGTATAAATAGCATAGGTTTTGAGCAGAGTAATGTTGAAGGTGAATATATAAATTCTTTAAAAATAGGTAGGCGATTTTCTGATAGGTTTGAGGTAAATTATGTTGTAAACACAAGTAGTGATGAGGAGGGTGGAGAGGTCGTTGGTGAATATAGTCTATTAGATTGGTTTAAACTGATTTGTTATTCAGAAAATAGGGGTGGTTCGGGCTTTGGTTTTTCTTTTTTTACTGATTTTTAGTTTAATTTTTGTAAATGACAGCTTGCCAATGGAAATAGAAGGCAATGTCGATGCTCAATTGAAAAATATTATATTAGAGGTTAATGAAAAACATGGAAAAAGAGGTGTTGAGGACTTATTGGAAATAATTGATGTTCACAATTATAGCTTTAAGGATGACAAATTGTTTGTTGGAAAAGAAGAAAAAATCAAAAATATAGATATAAAAGATAATATAGCTTTTCTAGATAGCACAATAATTAGAGCTTCAGGTGTAAGGCGCGGTATGGAGCTTAGTAAAGTTAATATAGAAAAAATGAAGGACAATATTGTTAAGTACTACAAGGAAAATGGTTATGTTGATGCGGCTATTAAAAAGGTATCTTATGATAAGGGAAATCTTATTGTTAGAATAGAGGAAGGGAAACTTTATGTAGTAGATGATGTATTTGTTGAGATTGAAAATGAAAGAGGTAGAGAATTTACATATTTAGAAAAAATAAAGGATAATGGTTTAAATCTATTTAATATCGCAGGGATAAATATAGTTCCTTCTGCATTTAACAAGAAAACAGTCGATTATTATAGAAATCAGCTAAGAAAATCTCTGAATAAAGAAGGGTATATTAATAGTAAAATAGAATATAGTTTAAAGGATAGCTCCTTTACCCATCCCTTTGTAAATCTTAATATGCCTTTTTCAACTGTACTGTCAATTATCCCCTTCTTCCATAAAAACGTAATTATAGTATATAAAGTTGAGCTAGGTGAAAAATACAATTTTCATGTTAATGGCGTACCAGATAAACTAAAAAATGAGATAATAAATATAATAAGTGATAATCTTAAGGGAATAGACATTTTCTCTATTAGAGAATCTGAGTTAAAAATTCAACGATTTTTAATATCTAAGCTCTATATGCAGCCACTAGTAAATATAGATGTTGAAAAAAACATATTATCTGTCTCCATTACCTATAGAGGCTCCTACGACAGGGTAGAATATGATATAGATTTTAAGAGATCAGATGATAAACAAATGATTGGTTTAATAAAAAAGTTAGGCATATATGCCACAGATTTTAATTTTATAAATAATATCAAATCATTTATTATCTCTAATTTAAAGGAAAGAGGTTATTATAGTCCATTAGTTGCTTTATATATTGACGCAAAGGATAAAACATTAATTGTCAAAGGAAATGTTGAAGAGGGTAGTAAATACACAATTAGGGATATATATCTAAATGGCAGGTTATATAAAAAAAATTTAAATATTACTGCAGAGAAAGAAGACATTGAAACAATAAAAAAGAATTTGAGGGATAGACTATCAAAAATTTATTATCTTATTAATTTGTCCTTAGGTAAGAAGAGTGTTATTGATAGTTTAAATGTAGTTGATCTATATTTTAAGGCTGATTATAGGAAAGCGGTGATAGAGGATGTATATATTTATAAACCCCTTATTTATGAAAGGGTTGTCAAAAGATATTTAAATAGAGAAAGATTTATAATAAATAGGGATATACAAAAGCTACGTGATACTATTGATAAACAACCCCATATAGAATCATATCACATTAGGCCAATTTATTACAATGATAATAATACAGCAGATCTTGTTGTATATACTGAAGAGAGCCCTAAAAATCGGTTTTATGGGAGTTTGGGCTATGATAATGTTGATAAAATAAGTTTTTTTCTTGGATATGTCAGAAAAAACTTTCTAGGTTCTATGAATAGCTTAGAGATTTTAGGTGGTGTAACCTCTAAGGAAAAGGAAATTGGCTTTTCGTTGACCGGTTTTGATATATTTGGATATAACTTAAGCAATATATCATCTTTTTCATTTAGAGATAGAGATGAAGATGATTTCGATTATAGACGCTCTAGATTTAATTTAGGCTTTAACAAGATAGGTGTAAATTATTTCTTGGGAGCACTAGTTTATTATGAGCATCTAGATATATATGAGACTGATTTTACTGAAGAGATAGAAAATATTTTTGAAAGAGAGTACGATAATTATGGTTTAAGTTTAGAATACAAATACTATTTAGTGGATAATAAATATAGCCCTAAAAATGGGGCTATATTTGATTTTAGACTTACTCCAGTTAATTTTTTTAAGGACGATGATTTTTATAAAAATGAATTTGGTCTCTCCCTTTATAAGTCAATTGCTAAGATTTTGATTACAGTAAAAGGTGAGATAGGAGCAATAGCAGGTAGTAATAGTGATATACCAGCTGTCTATAGATATACCTTGGGTGGGCCCAATAAAATGAAGGCTTATGACTATAGAGAGATTGGCAGTGAAGACAGAAATGGTGTAGTTTATGGGGGCAAATATTATTATTATAGTCTCTTTTATTTGGCGTACAACTTGTTTCCAATGGTCTATCTAGGGCCTTTTTTTGAGATAGGCGATGCTTTTGACGATTTTAATGATAGTCATGGGTATAAGGATATAGGTTTAATGTTTGAACTGAAATCTAAGGTTGGCTCCTTCACTACAAGTTATGCTGTGAATCCTGAAGATAATGAAAAAAGTAGACAAGCTTTTTACATATCATTCGAAACTACTTTTTAATAAATTGAAACCATTAAAAATGCTTGCCCTATCTCAAAATTTATAATATTTTATTTAATTATATTTTAATTCGTAGATTGATAATAGATGAAAGAAAAAGTAGATATTAATACATTAAGAGGAAAGATAGATGAATTAGATACTAAGATATTAGAACTCATCAATGAGAGAGCAAATTATGCTAAAAAAATTGGTGAGTTAAAGGAGGATAACAACCTTCCTATTTTTGCTCCAGAGAGGGAGTATGAAATCTACAATAAGATAAAAAAGTTAAATAATGGACCCTTAGAAGATAGATATTTAATTAATATATATAGAGAAATAATATCTGCTTGTAGAAGTGCGCAGAATAAGTTAAGGGTTGCCTATTTGGGTCCACCTGGCACTTTTACTAATTTAGCTGCTATTAAATATTTTGGTTTATCAGCTGAATTTATTTCCATTGGTAGTATTGAGGAAGTATTTGAAGAGGTTGAAAGAGGTAAGGCAACATATGGTATTATACCTATTGAAAATTCATTGGAAGGGGTTGTCACACATGCAATTGATATGTTCTTTGATACTAAACTAAAGATATGCAGTGAAATATATATAAAGGTTAAGCATAATTTAATAAATAAAACTGGAAATATTGAAGATATAAAAAAAATTTATTCTCACCCTCAAGCAATTGCACAGTGTAAAAAATTTTTATCGTCAACGGTGAATGATATCCCAATAATAGAGGTAGAGTCTACTGCTAAAGCAGCTTTGATTGCCGCAAAAGATATTTCAGCTGCTGCAATTGCTTCTGAGGCCGCTGTTCTGCTGTATGATTTAAAGGTTGTTTGCCCTGAAATACAGGATAGTCTAAATAATTATACCCGTTTTTTTGTTATAGGAAGGGATGTGCAACCTTTTACAGGGTATGATAAAACATCTATTATGTTTTCTGTTCCACATAAAGCAGGTGCCCTCTTTAATGCTTTAGATATATTTGCTAAATATGATATAAATATGAGTAAAATTGAATCACGCCCGTCAAAGAGAGAGGCTTGGAAATATGTATTTTTTGTAGATATTGATGGACATATTGATTGCGATACTGTAAAAGAAGCATTAGAAGAATTGTCAAAAAAGGTAAATTTTATAAAAATATTAGGGTCTTACAGAAAGGGAGAGATGAAAGATGTATAATAGGCTAGTAAGAGAAGATGTTTTGTCTATTGAACCCTATAAACCAGGTTTATCGACTAGCGAGGTTATAGATTTATATGGCCTTAATAAAGTAATAAAGATGGCTTCAAACGAAAATCCTCTTGGCACACCTAAAAAATCAAAGGATGCAATAGTAAAATTTTTAGATAATTTACATATTTATCCCCTTGGAGATGCTAGATATCTAAGGAGGGCTATTTCAGATAAATTTAATATAGATCAAGATGAGATTGTTTTTGGAAATGGTTCAGATGATTTAATTGAGATAATATTATTAACATTTTTAAGAAGTGGTGAACATGCATTAAGTATTTCTCCTTCCTTCTCTGAGTACTATCTTATATCAAAGATTGTAGGAAGTTTTTGTAAAAAAGTGCGGCTCAGTGCAAGTTTTGAATATGATTTTGATAGGATAATTCAGCATATTGAAAAGAATACAAAAATAATCTTCCTTGCCAATCCAAACAATCCTACAGGTACATATTTTAATGAATCAGCGCTAATTACTTTTTTAGGAAGGGTTGATAAAGATAAGATTATTGTATTAGATGAAGCCTACCGCGAATTTGCAGAGGCTAGTGATTTTCCTAAAAGTCTTGATTTGCTGGCTAACTTTAAAAATCTCATAATTATGCGAACTTTTTCAAAAGCATATGGTCTTGCTGGTTTGAGGGTTGGTTATGGAATAACTAGTAAAGAGATTGCAGATTTGCTAAATAGGGTAAGGCAGCCATTTAATGTAAATTCTTTAGCTCAAGTTGCAGCGATTGCTGCTTTAGATGATAAAGAACATTTAGAGGCCACTTATAATAATAACATAGAAGGTAAATATTATCTATATAGTGAATTGAATAAATTAGGTTACAGATATATTAAGAGCGAGGCGAACTTTATATTGATAGATGTAAAAGATGGAAAAAGAGTTTTTGAAAATCTTTTGAAAGAAGGTAT
>JAXHVM010000099.1 GCA_034189185.1 Deferribacterota bacterium | reverse complement strand
CCAGGAAGTAGTTTCATAGTATTATCTTTAATAACTTCAGAGCCTATATGTTCATTTGTATAACTATCATATACGTCTGCAATAATAACATTCTCCCCAGATTCTCTGATATTACTTATTCCAAGACCACTAATTAGCTCTTCATCACCAGAAAAATAAAGCTGGCCTTCTTCCCCTGGTGTTGGTGTTTGAATTACAATTGAACCAGGTTGAACAATGTTATTACCAAACATACTTTGATTTTCTTCTGTTACAAAAGTTACCAATCTTTCATTAATTGTTGGATCAATAGAGCCATATCCCATACTTATTAAAGCCTGGTTTAATTTATCTTCAAGTTCCTTAACAGTATTTGAACCAGACAAATGAATGGTAGCACTTTCCCCGTTACCACCATAGATAGTCAAATCTTTTGAGGTAGCAAAGGCTTCACTACCATCGGAGGAAATAAATTGGGCAAGTTCACCAAGCTGTGTATTATAATCAACAATTTCTTTTTGTTGGTTTTGTTCTACATTAAAGGATATATTGTAGTCATCATCTTCTAAACCTGCAAATTGAACATTGTATTTATACGTCCATACATTGCCATTTTCATCCATTTCAACCTGTTGAAATGTTTGATTTGTTCCAGATAATTGGTTAAACTGTATATCTGTTGTAACATCAGGGTTTGAAATAGATTGTAGTTTTACCGTAAACTCTTCTGGACCTGCATCATCATCTACAGTGTTTCTATCACTTACTGAATATAATACCTTATCGCCAGCTTCTATCCTGTCAAATTCTTCCCCACCTATATCTAATGTCCCTTCATCAAAAGCTGTTAAAGCTGTTAGATCAATCTCTAAATCATCTGCATATGAGCCTATCTCTGTTCCAAGCAAACCATTTCTATCGTTGTATGTAGCTGGCACAGTAACTGATTCTGTAAAATCACTATTTGCATCATACCATGTTAGGGTTGCAAAACCAGTATATTCTTGCCCGTCTTCAGGGTCTTCTGGATAACCTTGGTTGAATTCAACTAACAAATAACCACTTTTATTAACTTCCACATCTTTAAATTTATTTGAATCATCAAAATCCTGCATATTCTCTACAGTTTTTGCCATTACCACCTTGTCTTTATCGTTACCATTATTAATATTATCGTTAATCTCCATATTATAAGTAAGCTCTTCACCTGTTATTGGGTTTGTTTCAGGCATATTTACTGGATTAATATTACTAACAGCTTCTTGACCTTCTATAATATTAGCATTACTCGTATTCTCTGCGTATTGAAATTGTGTTGTCTGGTATACAGCATTTTGACCTGGTGTGACATTTAATTCCATCTTATAATTACCTGTTTTAACAGGCCCATTTACTACTGTATTAACATTAGGGTTATCAGCTGTCCATAGTGCAGTCATATCACCATCTAATAGCTTTCTTGTGTTAAATTCAGCAGCATATGCAGCCCTATTAATCTCGTCTTTTAGCTCATCTACTTCTTGCTGTATATACTGTCTATCATTTGCGTTATAAATACCATTTGCTGATTGAACTGCCAACTCCCTTAACCTTTGAAGCATTGAATTGATTTCACCAAGTGTTCCATCAGCAACCTGCAACATAGATAGACCATCTTGAACATTTAATGAAGCCCTTTCATAACCAACAATCTGCCCCTTAATTTGGTCAGCTATAGAAAGCCCTGCAGCATCATCTGCTGGAGAATTAATCCTTAATCCTGAAGACAATCTTTGTATTGACTTTGATAGATTATTTTGTGTTTGCCCAACATACCTTTGTGCAGTTATGGCTGATACATTTGTTTGTACTACTAACGGCATTTTATACCTCCTATAAATTTATTTAATACTCTTTAAAGCATTTTCTAAATTTACTATCGACCATATAATGATTTACTTTAGGATTTTTATAAAATAAATCTGTAAAACTACAATCTTCTTTCTATGTTAGTAAATCCCACAATAAATCACTAGACACTCCACATTAAAAATAATAAAATCATTAGGCTAAATTTAAATGAGAATAGATTTATTGATATATAACTTAAAGGAGGTTTGAGTTGAAAATTTCTTATTTTGACTGTTTTAGTGGCATTAGTGGTGATATGATTTTAGGGGCTTTAATTGATGCAGGTCTTGATATAGATCTATGGAAAAAAGAGCTATTAAAGCTTCCAATCCCAGAATCAGAATACAGAATAGAAATAACAAAGGCTAATAAGATTTTTATGGAGGGCACAAAGGTTAATATTATTGAATTAGATAATAATTCTATACATCAAGGGAAAAATAAAGATCATAAAAAACATAGACATTTAAATGATATATTAGAAATTATTGAAATTAGTAAATTAAATAATAATGTTAAGTTATTGTCAAATAAAATATTTAAAAGAATAGCTGAAGTAGAATCAAAGATCCACAATATAGATATAAACAAGGTCCATTTTCATGAATTAAGTGGTCTAGATACAATTATTGATATTGTTGGCAGTTTAATTGCCTTTAATTTATTAGGGATTGAAAAAATCTATTCTTCACCAATACCAATAGGAAGTGGTATTATTGATGCTGCTCATGGTAAAATACCGGTACCTGCGCCTGCAACAATTGAACTTTTAAAAAATTGCCCTATATACTCAAACAATATAGCAGATGAGGTTACAACACCTACAGGAGCAGCAATTATAACTACTCTCTCAGAGCACATAGGATATATGCCACAAATGAAAGTACTCAATATTGGCTATGGAGCAGGCTCTAAGGATTTTAAAATACCAAATCTATTAAGGGTTATAATAGGTGAATTAACTGAGAATATACCTACAAAAGAGCAGCTACTCATTGAAACTACAATAGATGATATGAATCCTCAAATATATGAATATTTAATGCAAAAATTGTTTGATGCTGGCGCACTAGATGTTTACTATACACCTATTTTTATGAAAAAACAAAGACCTGCTACATTAATTACAATACTAACTGATATTTGTAATGAGGGTGTAATTGCTGAGACAATATTTAAAGAAACTACTACTATAGGTTATAGAAAGCGTTTTGTTGATAAAGTAGAACTAAATAGAGATATTTATACAATTGAAACCCCTTGGGGAAGTGTAAGAGTCAAAAAAGCTACTTTTGGAGATAATATTAATATCTCTCCCGAATATGAGGATTGCAAGAAGATTGCAAATAAATTTAACATGCCTTTAAAAAGAGTGTTAAAAGAAATAGAGAAAATAATTTCAGCTTAATAAAAAATAATCTGAGCTAGACAACTTTATTAACAAATTCACCAATTCTGTTTCCTCTTTTCACAGCGTTAATATCGGCCTTTGTTAATTCTGTAGGGTAGTCTCCTTTATCACCTGATTCAATCCTTGGGTTCATAACAGCACCATCTCTTAGCACATGTTCAGCTCCTAGTGCATGCCCAATCTCATGTAGGGCTACTGCCTCAAATAGCTCATCATCTTCAATATCCTCTATAACTATATCTACTTCCTTTTGGGTTTGAATACCTTGATTCTGTTTGCTATAAACCTTATAATGTGTATAGGTTGTCCCTATAGGGCTTCCTGGTAATTCGCCAGTGGTAATAGAATTTATTCCATCCATTTCTCCTGATGGATCTTTAGAAGCATCACCGTGCCTAATCTCTACAATATCTTCACCTAATTCACTGTTCCACTCATTTGCAGCAGACTGCAAAGCCTTATATTGATCACCTTCTAAATTTGTATTAAGTATAAGTTTATCTTGATCTACATTTTGCTGTTTTGTTATAATATTATCAATAATATTATTTAATATATTGTTAATCATAACCATTCTCTATAAACTTTTTTTACATAATCGGAAGTTTTTGCATTTACTTTAATAATTTTATTAAGAAATATTAATTATTGACGATTAATATATTAAAAATATAAAATTTTTAAAATAACATGATAAATAAATTCTTTATAATAATAGCTACACTCTTTTTATTTAGCTACCTCAATGCTCAAGAGATGGATTATAATAGTTTAATTGAAAACGGTGATGCAGCATTTAATTCTGGTAATTATGTAAATGCAATAAATTATTACTCACAAGCACTTATTATTGATCCTTTTAATGAGGAGCTATATTTTAAAAGAGCTGAATCCTTCTATGAATTAGGAAGATATAATCAAGCAATCTTTGATTATACAGAAGCTATAAAATTAGACCCATCTTTCTATGAGGCTTATCTAAAAAGAGGAAATGCTTATTTTAAACTAAAAGATTTTAATAATGCTATTAATGACTACACAAAAGCAATAGAACTAAATCCAGATAAATATATAGCTTATTATAATAGAGGGCTAGCGTATATGAATCTAGGTGATTATGAAAATGCTATAGATGATTTTACTGAAACACTTAGATTAAACCCAAATCATGTAAATAGTTATATTTATAGAGGAGTCTCCTATTTAAATAGCTCTAACTATAATAATGCAATTAATGATTTAACAAAGGCAGCAAGGTTAGATCCAAATAATCCTGTTATATATTATAACAGAGGGATTGCTTTTTATAAAACTGGCAATATTAATCAAGCAATATCTGACCTCTCTTATGCTATAACATTATATCCAAACTATGATGATGCATATGTAGCTAGGGGCCTAGTTTATGCTTCTATTAATAACTATGATAAAGCAATTGAAGATTATACTGCAGCACTTAATATTGACCCACAGAATGCTTATGCCTATTATAATAGAGGTGTGGCATATGAAAATATAGGAGAATACCAACTAGCAAGTTACGATTTCGATAGAGCTTGTCAATATAACAGAAGTCTATGCACCTTAGATCAGTTATTGCCTAACAATTAGTATATTTTAAAAATTCTTAATAAGCTTTTATTCTTATAATGTAACTAAAGTTAATTATTTCTTTTATTAACTAGTAAATTAGCTACTAATGACATAACAATTTCTTTATTTTGGTTAAAGGTATTCCATCTCATCCTAGCTATACCTATTTCTTTATACTTATTATGGTTTTTCTTCTCCATTACCTCTAACTCAACAGAGAGTGTATCTCCTGGAAATACTGGTTTTCGCCACCTAAGGGTATCTCCTCCTGGGGAGCCTAAAACCGATAAATCCTTAAAGTAATTTTCTACAACCATTCGGTGTGTTATAGAGGCGGTATACCAACCTGATGCACAAAGGGAACCAAAAATTGATTTTTTTGCAGCCTCTTCATCTATGTGAAAATATTGGGGATCAAACTTTTTAGCAAAATCTATTATTTCATCCTTATCTACTTTAACACTACCGAAAGACTTCTTTTCTCCAACTTCTAAATCCTCAAAATAACGCATAAACACTCTCTCCTTAGCTAAATGTTATTTATTAAGTATTAAACCAAATATAATTAAACTAATCCTCTCTCTTAAATATTGCTGCTACATTAGTAGATCCTGAGCCGCCTAAATTAAAGGTTAAACCAACTTTTGCATTTTCAGCTTTTAGCCCTATAGGATCACCCATAAGTTGTCTTGTAGCTAAAACAGCCATTGAAACACCTGTTGCTCCAACAGGATGTCCCTTTGCTTTAAGACCCCCTGAAAGGTTAATAGGCAATTTACCCTCTGGAAAAACAGTATCTTCATCAATCAAGAGATAGCCTTCACCTGGTTTTGCCAATCCCATAGCTTCATATAACATAATCTCAGCTATAGTAAAACAATCGTGGATTTCTGCAAAATCTATATCATCTATAGTTAGGTTAGTTTCTTTAAGAACACTGTCTATAGCAATTTTTGCACCGGACAATGTATAATTTTCCCTATTTTTCATGCTTAAATAATCACTAACATGTTTTATCCCCGCAATTTCAATGACAGAACCATTCTTCTTTGCTACTTCTTTCTTATTTGTCAATACAACAGCGGCAGCACCATCTGATATTAACGAACAATCATAGACTCTAAGTGGATCAGCAACTATAGGATTTTTTTTCTCAGGCAAATTTAATATATCTTCATAGCTTAAATCCCTGGGTAGTTGTGCTAAAGGATTGTGAAGGGCATTTCTGTGATTTTTAGAAGCAATCTTGGCAAATGCAACCCTTAACCTATCTAAACTAATATTGTATTTTTTCATATAACCCTTTGCAAATTCAGCAAAAAGCCCTGGGAAGGTCATACCTTTAGAGCCTTCAAGCTCCCAATGTGAAGCCTGTGCCAATGCATAGGTTACCCCTTTCGTATCAAGGGATGTCATTTTTTCTGCAGCTATAACTAAAGCAAAATCAACCTCTCCTGCCCTAATTGCGTTTATTGCTTGGAGTATAGCTGACATCCCGCTAGCACAAGCGTTTTCCACACTTGTAGCTGGCTTAAACCTGAAATCCTTGTGAATATCAAGAGCAATTGGACCCAAATGACTTTGATTATTCAAAACGGGTGCATTAAAATTCCCTACCCAGATTCCACCAATATCCTTTGCCTCTATATTACTATCTTCTAAGGCACCTTTTCCAGCTTCACAAATTAAATCATAGATACTTTTATCCTCTAATCTTCCAAATTTGCTATGTGATGTTCCTGCTACATATA
>JAXHVM010000098.1 GCA_034189185.1 Deferribacterota bacterium | reverse complement strand
CTGGCTGCCCGGCCTCGCGTCGGTGGGAGTCGTACTGCTGGATCACATCCTGAGCTGGTTCATCCATGGTTCGTGGTACTCGTGGATCAGCCCGTCGGCGCGGCTGCTCGAGGCCATGCACAAGGAGCATGAAAATCAAGTAAAAATTGTCTCTTCTTATAATAGTGAATATAATATCTTTATATTTAGTAGTTATGAAGAATTAAAAATTTCTAATAGAAATGTAATTGATAATCATTTAAAGAATATAAAAGATGATAGTTTAATTATAGATGTTAAGATTAATAAATTGTATAGCCGTTTAATAAATGTAATTATGAAGGAAGCCGTTTCTAAAGGTGTTAAAAAGATTATTCTTAAAAATGTTATGGGTCAAAGACTTATCGGCACCGGTGTTAACTGCGACGAGATAACTGTTGAAGGTCTTGTTGGCAACCAATCCTTTGCATTTATAAAAGGAGTTAAGGTTAATGTATTGCCTTCTCGAGACAATAATATATTGATCCCTGCTAATGCTCAAGTTGGGGTTGCAAATACATCAAATCCTTTAGAATTTAATATAGCTGGACATGTAAATGATCTTTTTGCTGCCTATGCTGTAAGTGGTGTTTTTAGGGTTGCTAAAAGTGGCGGTGCTAGAAATCTTTTACTTATGAAGGCTGGTCTACCACAAGAGTGGAACCGTTTAAATCTTGAAAAATATCGAAACTATAATGATGAGGAAATACTAGATGAATTATTGTTAAGATATCATAAAAGAAAAGCATTAAGGTTAAGTAAAAAATGGAGTAATTTTTTAGCTACCTTTGAAGAAAAATTAAATGATAGAACCCTTCCTGTTGCAATATATGGACTTGGTGTGGAAAGAGGAATGGGGGATTATTTTATGGAATATGCTCAAGGTGGTATAGGTATTGTCTTGAATATACCTAATTTAGAAAATCCTATGGGATATTATATTTGTAGTGGTATGAGTGCAGGAGCTGCCTTTATAAGGGGGAAAGTTACACAAAATCAACTAGGAGTTGGCGTAAAGAAGATAGATTATTTAACTGATAATGATATTGTTTTTCTAGAAAGAGAGATTATAAGGTTTATTAAAACCTTTGAAAATGTGGATATTGACAAATCTTATAATAAGGTATTTAATGAATTCGCAAATAGATTTTATAAAGATAAAGAAGACATATTTGAAGAATTTTGCAAGATTATACCGATCACAGTTGATGGAGTGAGAACAAATGAATAGTTTAGTTACAGCTTTTTAATAATCCATCTAAAATGGTTTTTAGTTCTTTAACACTATTAGTTAAAGTGCTCCTAGGAACACACAAAGTATCACCATTAACAGTTGATTCCTCTATTATATTAGTTAATAGTTCTTCTGCTTTTTCTGCTTCTTCTGGCGGTAAGTTCTTATTGATATAGTTATAAAAATCTAAATATACATCTAAATCAGATGAGGCAAAATTTAATAACGATATCATATCTATTTGTTCAATATTTTTTGAATAATTTTTGCCTATACCACAGTTTGAACAATTGTTATTCCCAGAAGCATTAACGATAAATACTAAAAAAGCTATAAATAAACATAAAATTCTTTTCATAATATACCCCCTAATTTAGTAGTTAGTATACTAGTTTATTGTTTAGGTTTATCAATATTATTTTTAAGAACAAGAAAATTTCCTTTGACATTTTACTATATTTTTGATAGAAGTTAATTAAAAGCGAACATTTGTTCTTATTAGGAGTAAAGATGACGTCTAAGCAAAAAAAATATATTGAGTTTATAAACTCTTTTATAGAAAAAAATGATTATCCTCCAACTATTAGAGAAATTGCTTTGGGACTTGGGGTATCTTCAACTTCTAGTGTAAAAAAAATGTTAGATAGACTAAAAGCCGTTGGAGCAATAGAAAAAAAGACAAATAAAGCTAGAGGGTTAGAGGTTAAAAAGAAAGGGATACCTTTAATTGGAAGGATAAGGGCAGGGGTTCCCACTTTTTCAGAGGAAAATATAGAGAAGTTTATAAATATAGAATCCTTATGTAGAGGCAGTGATGTATTTTTTTTGAAGGCAGAGGGTGATTCAATGGTGGAGAGAGGGATTTTTGAGGGAGATTATTTAATGGTAAAAAAAACAATGATTTTAAATAATAATGATATAGGTATTTTTCGAATTAATGGGGAGGTAACAGTAAAGACATTCTCTATTAAGAAGAATCCCAAGGAAATTAGACTTATACCTGCTAATGCCAAATATAGCATTATAAATATTAATAAAGAAGATGATTTTGAGATTGTAGGAAAGGTTATCCTTATCTTAAGGGACTTAGGTGTTTCTATATGATTACAACAGTAAATGAAAAGATTTTATTATGTGCAATTTTTGACAAAAATAGAGTTAAACCTCTATGGTTTTATTATAGCGGGAGAAAGATTGTTATAAAAGAAATCTGTTATAAATGGAAAGAAAGGGAAGGGGATAATGTTATATATAAGTTTACAGTAACAGATGGTTCTAGTATTTATGAAATTGCTTATTCATTAAATACCTTACAGTGGTATCTTATAGCAGTTGATGAAGGGGCTGTTATATGATTGCATGTCTTGATATGGATGCTTTTTTTGCCTCAGTAGAGCAGGCTTCAAATCCAAGACTAAAAGGGCTCCCTATTGCTGTTATAGGTTCAAAAGAAAGAACTGTGGTTACCACCTGCTCCTACGAGGCTAGACGTCTAGGGGTTAAAACTGGTATGAGCAAGTATGAGGCCAAAAGAGCATGTCCAAATCTCTTGTTAGTTGTTGGCAATAATAGAAAATATACATTTATCTCTAAAAAGATTATGGACTATTTAGCTGCCTTAACGGCCGATGTAGAGGTGTATTCTGTAGATGAGGCATTTATGAACTTAGAGGATCTAAAGATGCCTTATAAAGATATAGCCTATATGATTAAGAGCTATATCTATGAGAACTTTAAACTAACTTGTTCTATAGGTATTGGCCCTAATAAGTTTATAGCTAAGATGGCTAGCTCTGTCTCTAAGCCTGATGGCTATTGTTTGGTAGATAAAAAGGATGTGTTATCTTTTATAGACTCTTTTGAGCTAAAGGATTTATGGGGAATAGGAAATAGAACCGCAAAAAGGCTGAAAGATATAGGTATTTTTAATACCTTTGATCTTAGAGCGTATGGCAGAGAAAACTTACGTAGATATTTCGGCAAAAATGGGGATTATCTATATGAAATGGCCTGTGGTAATTATGAGGAATTAGCGAAGAGAAAGAAAGAACCTATCAAATCTATTGGACATTCTATGACACTTATTGAGAATTATCCTTCTATCGAGAGATGTTATAATTATCTTTTGCAGATATCAGAAATGGTTTCAGAAAGAGCAAGAAGACACAATTTAGCTGGAAAAACCCTTTGTTTATATGTAAGATATAGCTCTTTAGCATCAACTGTTAAAAGATATACCCTGCCTTTTTTTACTTCATCTACTCATCATATATATAATACTGCCTTATATCTATTTAACAAAAATGTGGATGTAGAAAAAAATGTAAGACAATTAGGGATAGTTCTGTCAAGAATAGTAAAGGGCGCAACAGTTTATACAAATATCGTTGAGACAGAAAAAGCAAGAAAATGGAGAGATTTGTATAGAGCAATTGATAATATTAACAATAAATATGGAGCTTCTGGGATAAACTATGCCTCTGTTTTAAATTGTGAGAGAAAAGGTGCTCTTACTATATCTCCAGCATGGAAGCCCGATGGTATAAGATATATAAATGTTAAATAATATTTGAAATCAATAATTAGAAATATATAAAATATGAATATAATAAATTGACATTTAATATAATGAGAATTAATATAATAACATATGTTATTAATATATAATACCGGAGGTGATAGATGGCAAGAAAAATAGTGATTATAGGTGGTGTTGCAGCAGGGGCAACAGCAGCAGCAAAGGCAAGAAGGGTAGATGAATTTGCAGAGATTACAATTTTAGAGAAGGATTCTTATATATCCTTTGCAAATTGTGGACTGCCCTACTATGTTGGTGGTGATATTAAAGAGAGAGATGAGATACTGTTACAAACCCCAGAGAAGTTTAAGAATATATATAATGTTGATGTATATATAAATACTGAGGCTTATAAGATTGACAAGGAAAAAAAGGTTGTTCTTGCCAAGAAAAATGGAGAAGAGCTAGAGTTTCCCTATGACAAATTGATTTTGGCTCCTGGGGGTGTTCCTACAATTCCACCAATTGAAGGTTTAAAGGAAGTAGATTTCTTTTCAATGAGGACTGTAGGGGATGCTGACAGGGCAAAAAAATATATTGAAGAGAAAAAACCAAAAACTTGTATTATTATAGGTGGTGGTTACATTGGGGTAGAGATAGCTGATGCCATGTATAGGCATAAGATAAAAACAACTATAGTAGAAGTAATGGATATGATTATGCCCAATTATCCTAAAATTGTTGTTTCTGCTATGAAGGAAGAAATAGAACAAAATGGTATAGAGATCAGACTAAAATGTTTTGCTAATAAAGTTGAGAAGAAAGGTGATAAATTTGTTTTAACCTTGAAAAGCGGTGAACAGTTAGAAGCAGATATGTTGTTTGTTAGTACTGGTGTTAGACCAAATACATCACTAGCAAAGGATGCGGGCTTAAAGATTGATGAATTAGGTGCTATCGAGGTTGACGAGTATATGAGAACATCTGATAAGGATATTTATGCAGCTGGTGATGCTGTGAGTAAATTAAGTCTTATAACTAAAAAGAAGGTGTTATTACCACTAGCTGGACCTGCAAATAGAGAGGGGCGAGTGGCAGGATGTAATGCTGCAGGAGGTAATATGACATTTCCTGGTGTAGTCGGTGCTTCTATAGTGGGTTTTGATGCACTATTTGGAGGCTATACTGTTGGGGGCGTTGGCCTCACCTATGAGCAGGCTTTAAGAGAGGGATTTAAAGCAAAATATGTTTATACAATAAACGAGCACCATGTTACCTACTATCCTAATGCTGAAGAGATTTTTATGCAACTTATATTTGACGAGGAAAGTGGTAAGGTTTTAGGGGCCTTTGCTGGTGGATACGAAGATGTAGCAAGGAAAATAGATGTAATCTCAACTGCTATTTTTAAAGATGCAACAGTTTGGGAGTTAGGTTTTGTTGATTACTGTTATGCACCTGCTTATGGTTCAGCAAAGGATAATGTGAATATAGCAGGCTATGTTGCTGAGAATGTTAGAAATAAAGAGCTTAGCTATATTACACCTGAAGAATTTATTGAACTTTACAAGAAAGAGGATCTTCAATTAATTGATGTTAGACCAGCTGATGCGCTAGCAATGGGACGCGTGAAAGGATCAAAACACATAGAGTTAGGAGCATTAAGGAATCATTTAGATGAGCTAGATAAAAATAGAGATGTTTATGTACATTGCAAAATAGGCTATAGTTCATATGTAGCTACTAAAATCCTAAAGGCTTATGGTTTTAAAGCGTACAATATAACAGGGGGATTTATTGCAATACAAAGAGCTTGTAAGATTCTTAATGCCGATGATATGATTATTTAAAGATTTATGTTATTAACATTGAGACAAATTGAATTTTTTGTTACTGTTGGACAGTTTGAAAGTGTAAGCAAGGCCGCTGATAAATTGTGTGTAACCCAAGCTGCTGTAAGCATGGCTATAAATGAGATTGAGAATATTTTAGAAAAAAAACTGTTTGACAGGGTAGGTAGAAGGATTGTGTTAAATGAATATGGTAGAGATCTCTTTCCAAAGGCTGTGAGTATATTAAACAGATTAAGTGAATTCGAAAATTATTTGATCAATGAAGATAATCTAAAAGGGAAACTTATAATAGGGGCTACAAGAACAGTTGGAAACTATATTTTACCTTTATATTTAAAAACCTTTATTAAAAATTACCCTGAGATAAAAATAGAGCTTATAATAAATAATACCTATCACATTACAAGATTAGTAGAAAACTATGAATTAGATGTTGCATTAATTGAAGGCTATTGCAATTCAATAAAAGTTAAAAAAACCTTTTGGAAAAAGGATAGGATGTTTATTTTTTCATCTCCTAAAAATTCTCTGTGTGAAAAAAAAGTAGTTACACCTAATGAATTAGAGAATGAAAAATGGGTTTTGCGTGAGAAAGGGTCAGGCACAAGAGAGATATTTGAAAGGGCAGTATTAAATAAGATAAATTATTTGAATATTGTCGCTGAGATTGGCAGTTTGGAGGCGATTAAGGAAACTGTAGAAGATACAGAATTTATTAGTTGTATGTCAATTGAGGCCATAAAAAAGGAGATCAATAATAAAACGTTAGAAATCCTAAATACGCCATGGCTCTCTATTAATAGGGATTTACATATCTTAACCAATAAAGTAAAAAATAGGACTAGATTACTTAATACTTTTATTTCATTTATTATGGGTTTAGATTTAGCAAAAGTGTAAATAATTTCATAAAATATTTTTTTAAGTGTTTCATTAGTTTTCAAAAGATAATATATAATAAATTAGCTATATTTTCAAATATATAAGTATTATTTATATATATCATAAATAAGTTTTAATTGACATTATAAGGCTGTATTATATAATGTCAATTAAAAC
>JAXHVM010000097.1 GCA_034189185.1 Deferribacterota bacterium | reverse complement strand
TACGTATGAGTGAACAAAAGGGTTCAAAAGGTATAGGGGCGTTATTAATAGAGAAAGGTATGGAAGGATTTACCTTTGGAAAACAAGAGCGATTCATGGGTTTAAAAGGTCTCCCAAGTAGTGATTTGTGTTTTGAAAATTGCAAAGTTCCTAAGGAAAATTTAATAGTACCTGAGGGTGGTTTTAAAAAACTAATGCAGGCATTCGATATTGAGCGTTTGGGAAATGCTGCAATGTCATTAGGTATAGCTCAAGGAGCACTAGAAGCATCAGTGGAATATAGTAAATCAAGAAAACAGTTTGGCAAAGAAATATGTGAATTTCAGGCTATACAATTAATGTTAGCTGATATGTCGATGAAAGTTGAAGCTGCCAGATTATTACTTTATAGGGCTGCGACTGAAGCAAGCATGAGATATCCATCAATTTTACATTCTTCTTTAGCTAAATGTTATTGTAATGAAATCTCAAAGGAAGTAACTGATCTTGCATTACAAATACATGGAGGCTATGGATACTCTAAAGAATATTCCATAGAACAGATGGTTAGAGATTCTAGAGGTTGGCCAATAGCTGGGGGAACTGTACAAATGCAGCGTATAAATATTGCCTCTGAATTAGTGGGCCGTAGGTTTAACCAAAGAAGATAGTTTTATTCTAGAAATAAACAATATACAATCTAAAATCATTAAATAGAACTTAATCAAATAACATGTTTCTTTACTTATATGAATAAATTACTTTTTCTTCTACCAAGTTATTTATTATTTCATTAGTGTATTTAAGCTCTTCTCTAAGTATTTCAATTGAATGTTCTCCGTAGTGTGGTGGTGGAGATAGCTTTAATTGCTGGTTATACAAATCTATATTAAATACGGTAGATTTCACACCAATAATGCTTTTACCTGTTGATAGCTTTCCATTTATTAACAATTCTTTTGCTTCTGATTGTTCAAATACTTCTTTCATATTATAAACGCCACCTGCAGGTACAATCATTTTATGAAGTTGATGTAATAAAGAATCTCTATTATACTTAAGAATAAGATTTTGGAGTTTTGAATATAATTCTTCCCTATGTTTTACCCTTTCATGATTATTTATAAATCTTTTATCATTAGCAAGTTCAGGTTCTCCTAGGATTTTACACAAACTAGTAAATTGTTTATCGTTGCCAACTGCAAGTACAATTGGTTTTCCATCTTTACTATAAAATATTTTACCATAGGGCACAATATTAGGGTGTTCAGACCCCATTCTCTTAGGTATAACGCCCCCAACCAGCCAATTGGTAGCTTGATTAATTAGTGAGCTTACACCTGATTGTAGAAGGCTTACATCAATGTATGCTCCATCATTTTTATGTTTTTCTTGAAGTAATGATAAGAGTATTGCCTCCTTAGCTTGATGTGCGGCAAGAACATCCATCAGTGCAACAGGCATTTTAACAGGTGGTCTGCTGGGTTCACCATTTATATAAGTGAATCCACTTTCAGCTTGAATAATGGCGTCATATCCTGCTCTACTATTCTTAAGTCCATATCCAGTAATGTGAACATATATAATTGATTTATTATATCTTTTTAAGGTATTGTAATCTACTTTTAGCTTTTCAGCATCTCCTGGTTTATAACTAACTAATATAATATGTGATATTTTTGCTAGATGATAAAGTATTTCTAAACCTTTTGGATTACTAAGATCTAGTGATAGTGATTTTTTACCCCAATTAATACTAGTAAAATATGCTGATATATCTGTTTTTGGATCTTCTGTTGGAAGTTTCCATGCGCGAGTAACATCTCCATAAGTTTTTGGGTTTTCAATTTTAATAACAGTTGCACCAACCTCAGCTAAAAACATACCAACACTAGGGCCTGCTAACACACTAGCTAATTCTAATACTTTTATTCCAGAAAGTGGTTTTGAACACATTTTTACCACCTCATTTTTTATAATCTTTTTTCTAATATTACCATAAGACAATATATGAAGCAGATAATATTGTAGTTCTCTTTGCTATCGACGGATTTCTAGCATAAAATATTTTTAGGATAATATATTGAGGAATTATTATCCCCCAAAATTACACCAACTACATCAAATATTATAACATCCGTTAATAACAACAATATCAATAAGTTAAATTACAACAGTAAAACTTATTATAATAAGAAAAGCTATGGTATGCAATCAATCAATATATATATGTACAAATTATAACAGTAACAATAAGAAATATACAAATCAATAATCCGAATGATCGTTGATATTGCAGTTAAAACTATTTGTGGCCGAATACAAATCATAATAATGGCCATAAATTACAATTCAGTATTCATATACCATCTTTTTGCTATTTCAAATAATCTTCTTCGCTAATTTTTATATATTGAATTTTAAAAAGTTTAGTAATCTTTAAGTTGCATCTTAAATATTTTAAATCATCTAAATCAATATTTTATAAAAAATAATAGAATAATTAAATATAACATCTATTTAAATATGATTGATATTATTATTTATCTGTTATATAATGAATTTATAAAATAAATAAACGAGGATTATTATGTTTAAAAAAATTGATTCTAATTTTTATTCAAATGGTACTAAGTGTGCAGGGTGGTTGTACTTGCCAACAAAGGTTCAAAAACCGCCTATTATTGTAATGGCTCATGGTTTTGCTGCAGAAAGAACATTTGCTCTTCCTAAATTTGCTGAAAGGTTTGCAAAAAATAATTTTGCTGTATTTCTCTTTGATTACAGATATTTTGGGGATAGTGATGGTGAGCCAAGAAATAGGGTTAATCCAAGAAAACAATTAGAGGATTGGAAAGCGGCTATCTCACATGTTAGAACAATCAATGAAATTAATAGTGATAGAATAGCCCTGTGGGGTTCTTCCTTTAGTGGGGGTCATGTTATTGTAACAGCGGCAAAGGATCCAAAAATAAGAGCAATTGTTGCACAAGTACCATTTGTATGTGGAATGTCAACTGTTTTTAGAATTTCAACATCAGGTGGTATAAACAGTGCTTTTTCATATACTATAAAATCAATAAGTTCTATAATTCGCGATTTATACAGCACATATGTCTTAAAAAAACCCTATTATGTACCTGTAGTTGGAGACCCAAATACCTTTGCTGTTATGAATACACCAGAATCTAAACAAGGTTATTTAGAATTGGTACCTAAAGATTCAAAGTGGGAAAACAAATGTACAGCAAAGGACCTTATTTTTGTTATGTTTTATAGACCATTGAATTATGCAAGTAAAGTCAAAGCACCTGCTTTAATAATTATGGGTGAAGAAGATTCACTTATTTCACCAAAGACTTTAGAAAAATGTGTCTCTAAAATGAAAAAGGCTCAATTACTACGCTTATCAACTAACCATTTTAGTGTATATAAAGGGGAACTCTTTGAAAAAGTTGTTAAAGAAGAGATAAACTTTTTTAAAAAAAATTTATAATTTTTACTAGTTTATATAATATAATTTATTAGTATTTTTTGGAGGTATATTATGGAATTCAAAGATATTATTTATGAAAAAAAGGATGGTATAGCCAAGATTACAATTAATCGGCCAAAGGTCTATAATGCATTTAGGGCACTAACTGTGCGCGAACTAAATAATGCATTTCGTGATGCCTGGGATGATAATAGTATTGGTGTAGTTATTCTAACTGGTACAGGCGATAAAGCCTTTTGCACAGGAGGCGACCAAAAAGATAGAGGTTCAGAAGGCTATACAGGCAAAGGAGGAGGTTTAGAAGGAGGGATTGGTTTAGAAATGGAAGAGTTACATGCAGTAATACGAAATATTCCAAAACCAGTTATTGCTGCAGTTAATGGTTACGCTATAGGCGGTGGACATGTATTACATGTAATCTGTGATTTAACAATTGCATCTGATAAAGCAATATTTGGACAAGCTGGTCCACGAGTTGGTAGTTATGATGCAGGTTTTGGAACAGCTTATCTATCAAGGATTGTAGGAGAGAAAAAGGCACGCGAGATATGGTATTTATGTGAACAATACAGTGCAGAGGAAGCCTTGCAAATGGGACTAATTAATAAAGTAGTACCCCATGAAAAACTTATGGAAGAGGCTGAGATTTGGGCTAAAAAGATATTAGAGAAAAGCCCAACTGCATTGAAGATGATAAAATATTCTTTTAATGCAGATAGCGCTAATATTGAGGGTATAAATCAATTAGCCATGGGTTCCCTAGCAATGTATTACAGAACAGAAGAAGCACAAGAAGGATGGAGAGCTTTTATAGAAAAACGTAAACCTGATTTTAACAAATTTAGGAAATAAAATAAAAACATATTGGAGGTAAGAACAATGCGACTAAAGGATAAAATTGCCATCGTCACAGGAGGTGGCAGTGGTATAGGAGAGGCTATTTCAAAAAAGTTGGCTTCTGAAGGTGCTAATGTGGTAGTTGCAGATATAATGATAGAAGGTGCAGAAAATACAGTTAAAGAAATAAATGAAAACAATGGAAAAGCATCTGCATTTAAAGTAGATATAACCAATTTTCAAGAAGTAAAAAGATTGGTAGATACTACAAAAGAAAAATATAATAGAATAGATGTTTTAGTGAATAATGCAGGCTGGGATAAGGTTGAACCCTTTTTAGAAAGTAGAGAAGAGACATGGGATAAGATCATTGCTTTGGATCTAAAAGGTGTTTTTTATACATGTAAAACAGTGTTACCTATCATGATAGAACAGAAGTATGGTAAAGTTGTAAACATTAGCTCCGATGCAGGACGTGTTGGCTCAACTGGTGAAGCAGTTTATTCTGCTGCAAAAGGAGGGGTGATAGCATTTTCTAAGACATTGGCAAGGGAGATGGCAAGATATAAAATTAATGTTAATGTTGTCTGCCCTGGACCAGCAAATACACCTCTATTTAAAGGGATATCTAAGGATAATCCAAAGTTAGCAACTGCCTTAGAGAAAGCCATACCCTTTCGTAGATTGGCTGAGCCAACTGACATAGCAAATGCAGTGTGTTTTTTTGCCTCTGATGAAGCTTCATATATTACTGGGCAAACACTTAGTGTGTCTGGTGGGTTAACAATGGTATAATTTAATAAATACTTAAAACATTTGGAGGTTAAGCATATGGCAAAAGTTTTTGAAGATATAAAATTAGGTGATAAATATGTTACACCAGCTCGAACAATAGAATTAGCAGATATTATAAACTTTGCTGGTTTAACTGGTGATTGGAACCCTCTTCATACAAATAAAGAACACGCCGAAAAGATTTTTGGTGGTAGGATTGCTCATGGGTTATTAACACTCTCCGTTATATCTGGATTAAGTGCAAGGGGTGGAATATTAAGTGATACTGAAGAGAATATAATAGCCTTTTTAGGTATAAAGGAGCTTAAATTTCTTAATCCTGTTATGTCTGGTGATACTATATATCTTGAAGAAGAAGTAATAAATAAAAAGGAAACAAAAAAAGCTGATCGTGGTATTATTTCAATCAGCTGGCTAGTAAAAAATCAAAAAGACGATAAAATAATGGTCGGAGAAGCAAATATAATGATTAAAAGGAAGTAAATTTTAATTTAATATAGTTAGTTTCTGTGTAATCTTAACTTATAAAACTCCTAATATATATAACCATATTTTATAGAAATATTAAAAATTAAACAATTAAAATTTATACAATTTGCGTTGACACTATAAGTAAAAAATAGCTATATTTTTATATGTAAAATATTTTTAATATTTTGATTGAATAAGGAGATATAATCATGTTTAAAAAAATTATTTCATTCTTTTTATTTATTTTATTTTCAACCTCTTTGTTGTTACATGCTGAGCATATAGCTCCTATTAAGAATTATATTAATACAGGCAAATATTTAGAACTTGAATCAGCAAATTCTTATATTCAGATAACACCAATAACAAATGATGTTATAAGAATAAGGGTAGGGGTAAAAGAGACAACTGGCAATGATAAATACTTAGAGGATTATTCTTATGCAGTATTAGATGAGATAATAAATAAAAATGCAGATTTTACTGTAACAAAAGACGCCAATAACATTTATTTAAGAACAGATACATTAGAGGTAGAAATTAATTTAGATACACCTCTTATTGATATAAGAGATATAAATAATGGTTTTAGCTATACTGATGACTTCGAGCCAATGTCATTTGATGAGCCTGTTATTAGAACAGAATATATTGGAAAACCCGGCTTAGGCAACCTATTTAATGAGGGCAACAGTGTCACAATAACCAAAAAATTAACCTATAATGAACATTTTTATGGTTTAGGAGAAAAAAGTGGCAAATTTGACAAAAGAAGATCTAATCTACAAATGTGGAATACCGATGCATACGGTTATTGCCCAACATGTGACCCTATATATCAATCCCATCCATTTTTTATAGGGCTAAAGAATGGTAAAGCCTATGGAATATTTTTTGATAATACCTACAGAACTCACTTTGACTTAGGTTCTACCTATGAAGATAGGTATATATTTTCTTCTGAAGGTGGAGAGATTGATTACTACTTTATGAGAGGACCATCAATAAAGGAAGTTTTATCTAATTATACCAAACTAACAGGTAAAATGCCAATGCCGCCAAAGTGGAGTTTAGGGCATCACTTATCAAGGTATAGCTATTATCCAGAAACAGAAGTTTTA
>JAXHVM010000096.1 GCA_034189185.1 Deferribacterota bacterium | reverse complement strand
TAATTTTTTTACCATTTTTATTTGGCTCACCCTTTAAAAACGGCTCAGGGGCCTTTATTGGTATTAAAGGTGATTATAAAAAATGGGATCTCTTAAGAGCAATATATGAAGGCGTAGCTTTTAACCATAGATACCATATCGAACAACTTGGTAAAACTTTTGATATTAAAAGACTTAGGTTTACAGGTGGTGCATCAAAGAGTGAATTTTGGAGCCAATTATTTGCTGATATAACAGAAAAGAATATAGAAACTGTTGATAAACAAGAGACGGGGTGTTTTGGTAATGCATTGATTGCCATGATTATGTTAGGAAAAATAAAGAAAATAGATGATATAAACAAGTATATTAACATAAAGAATACATTTAAGCCAATTTATTCTTACAATAATAAATACAGAATATATTTAGAATGTTGTAAGTCATTAGAAAATGTATGGACACAATTAGATCAACTATAATAGGAGGTTATGATGAAATGTTTAATAATAGGTGATAGAGGAATTCCTGAGCAATGTTTTTTAGAAAAATTTAAATATTTAGAGAAGTATGATGTTGATTTTGAGTTGGCAAATTTAGATGAGTCGATGGATGACGCTGCCTTTTATGCACATTTGAGAAAAATTGAATTAGAGGGTCCAGAAGATATTAAGATAAGAGAAGATTTGTTAAAAAAAGTTGAAGAAGCTGATATTATTGCAGTGCACTGGACTCCTGTTAATAAGGAGTTTTTATCAAGAGCAAAGAAATTAAAAATCTTAGCGCTTTCAAGAGCTGGATATGAAAATGTTAACATTGATGTCGCAAGAGAAAAAAATATATGGATAATCAATGCCCCTGGAAGGAATAAAGAAGCAGTTGCTGATCATGCTATTACTTTGTTCTTGGCAGCTAGAAGACGTATACCTTTATTGCACTCAAAGATTAAAGAAGGCAAGTGGGAAACCTTTTACCCTGAAAAAGATTTAAAGAATATGACTGCAGGACTTATTGGTTTTGGTAATATTGGTAGAGAAAGTGCAAAATTACTTAAAGGTTTGGGACTAAAGGTGTTAGTTTATGATCCATATGCTAATAAAAATGATATTATAAAAGAAGGTTGTAGTTATGCCTCCTTTAATGATTTATTGAGTAATTCTGATGTTATATTAATGCATGCAAGGGTGAGTGAAGAAAGTAAACATATGATAAATACCCAGGCCTTTAAAAAGATGAAAAAGAAGCCTATTTTTGTTAACAATGCAAGATCTCTTTTAGTTGATACTAACGCTTTGATCTCTGCTTTAGAGGAAGGATTAATCTCAGCGGCAGCTTTAGATGTATTTGACGAAGAGCCGTTATCTCCTAATACCCCTCTATTAAAATTTGATAATGTTGTTTTGACACCACATACCTCTAATACTGTCCAGAGCTTAATGTATAATGGCCCATCAATTATAGCTAAGGATATAGAAAAAATTTTAAAAAGGGAAAAACCTCAATATTGTATTCTTAGTGGAAGAGAGTTGTGACTGACATATTATTTTGGTTAAAATCAGTTATAACTGCTCTTGGAGTATCTGTTCTACTCCCAATATTAATATTTACAATATTGGTTATTTTAAAAGTAAATATAAAGAACTCTTTGTTTCAAGCAATAAAGTTAGGCGTTGGATTTCAGGGGATAATATTAATAATTAATGCTTACGTTTCTTTTATTACACCTGTATTTGAAAAGATGATAAAAATAACAGGTATTGATTTACCTGTATTAGATATAGGGTGGGCACCTACAATGGTTGTCTCATATGCCACAACGCTGGGGGTTGTTTATATAGGTGTTGGTATAATTTTACAACTTTTCTTGTTTTTTATTAAATGGACTAATATATTGCAGATAACTGATGTAGTAAATATATATTCATATCCAATATGGGGTCTAATTACTTATCAGTTAACAGGTAATTTTATACTCTCGATTTGCATAATGATTACAATTAATATGTTCACCTTAACTATTTCTGAGGTTGTAGCAAAAAGATGGTCAACTTATTATAAGATTCCTGGTGGAGTGTGTGCAATACCTCATGAGGTTGGCACAATACCTGTTACAATTTGTACTAATTTTGCTTTAAACAAACTAAAATTAGATAGGTTAAATATTTCAACAAAGACCTTAAAGGATAAATGGGGGTTTTTGGGGAGCCTATATTTTTAGGTTTTTCAAGTGGTATATTGATTGGCCTTCTAGCAAACATTAAAAACATATTTGTTCTTAAAAATTTTGTGGAGATCATAACTGTTGGTATGGCAACAGGTGCAGTTGCTGTAATATTTCCAAAAGCCGCCTCATTAATAGGAGAGGTTTTTGGTGTTGTTGCTGAATATATAAAAAAATGGGTTTTGAAAAGGGGTGAGACAAGAGAGGTTTATTTTGCAGTTAATGATGCCGTTGGTTTTGGTGAGCCAAATAATTTTATAGCAGCATTAATTTCTATACCACTTATTATATTTTTAGCTTTTATTTTACCTGGCAATAAAGTAATGCCTCTAGTTGATCTAGTTGGCGTTGCATACACTATTAATATTATATCAGCTATAAACAAAGGGAATATTTTAAAAACATTAATATGCACGATTATATATTATGGATTGGGGTTTTATGCTGGTACTTTTATTGCTCCTATTTATACTGATATTGCTGCTTCAACTAATACAGTAACCTTACCAAGTGGTTTTGCAACTAGCTTGAATACGCTGTGTAAACCATTTTTATTGCTTATTACATATCCATTTATGAAAAGTTCTATTTTGGGAATATCAGCTGTGATAACTATATATTTAATTATTTTCTTTGCGGTTAAAAAATATAAAAATATTATTGAAAATTACTTATAATTAGGTTGAATTAATATTAGTATAATATAAATTTAATAAAATAAAAAAGAGGTGATTCAATGAGAATAGGCATATTAACTGGCGGTGGGGATTGCCCTGGTTTAAACCCTGTAATTAGAGCTGTTGTTAGGCAATCTATAAATAATGGTGATAATGTATTAGGTATTAAATATGGCTGGAAAGGGTTGTTAGATAAAGAATTTGAAGAACTAGACCTTGAGAAAATATCAGGGATATTACCACGGGGTGGAACAATCTTGAGGACTTCACGAACCAATCCCTATAAAAAAGAAGATGGTCCAGAAAGAATAAAAAATAATTTTAATGAACTAGGTTTAGATGCCTTAATTGCTGTAGGTGGTGAAGATACCCTTGGGGTTGCCTACAAATTATATAAAGATATCGATTTAAAAGTCGTAGGTGTTCCTAAAACTATTGATAATGATTTATCTGCAACTGATTTTACATTTGGTTTTGATACATCAATAAATATAGTTACAGAATGTATAGACAGGCTTCATACAACAGCAGAATCACATAATAGGATAATGATTGTTGAGGTCATGGGTAGACACGCTGGATGGATTGCAACCTATGGTGGTTTAGCAGGTGGCGCTGATTATATATTAATACCTGAAATCCCAATAGATATAGATGATGTTGTTGAATCTATCAAAAGAAGACATAAAAGAGGAAAAGATTTTAGTATTATAGTAGTTGCAGAGGGTGCTACTTTTAAAGAGGGTACTCATTTTGTTCAAGAGAAAGAAGTAGATGAGTTTGGCCATGTAAAACTTGGTGGCATTGGTAATACTTTAGGGGATTTACTCAAAGAGAGATTACATTATGATATAAGGGTGGTAGTATTAGGCCATATTCAAAGAGGTGGTGCGCCAAGTGCATTTGATAGGATTTTAGCAACTAGGTTTGGAATAAAAGCTTATGAATTAGTGAAAGATGGAAAATTTGGCCATATGTGTGCTTTAAGTGGCAATAAGATTATAGATGTACCCTTAGAAAGAGCAGTTAATGCGTTAAAAACAGTGGATATGGATATATATAATATGTCTAAAATATTCTTTGGCTAAACCAATATGGAAGAGGGCAAACTCTCATATAATATTCTAGAAAAGATTATTAAAACTTATAGTGTGCAAGACGCATCTATGGTTAAGGGTCCAGGTATTGGTATTGATTGCTCGGTTTTTGATAATGGCAGAAATTATTTAGTTGTGACATCTGATCCAGTAACATATATAGCCTCAGGTAAATATTGTGTTAATGTTAATGTTAACGATATTGCGTCAATGGGTGCAGAGCCGTGGTTTTTTCTCTCCAGTATTGTGCTACCAAAAGGATATAGTCAGAAACAATTAGAAGTTATTATGGCTGAGATAAAAAGTGAATGCGAGAAATATAATATTAATTTTGGTGGAGGTCATACTGAGATAAATTCTGTTGTAAACAACCCAGTAATTGCTGGTTTTATGGTAGGTTATTGTGATAAAGATGATTTAAGAGGATCCTTTAATGCAAAGGATGGTGATATAGTAATTATAACTAAAGGTGTAAGTATAGAGGGTACCTCAATAATTGCTGAAATTAAGAAAAATGAAGTATTAGAAAAGTTTGGTTCTAAATTTTTAAAAAGTGTGGTTGAATTAAAGAATAAATTGTCTGTTTTAGAAGAAGCTAGAATTGCTAGGAAATATGCAAATGCTATGCATGATATAACAGAGGGTGGATTGGTTAATGGGCTTTATGAAATAGCAATAGCTTCAAATGTTTCTATCGATTTAGAGAGTTTGCCAATAATAGATGTTTCAAAGATACTTTGTGATGAATATAATATTGATCCTTTAGGGCTTATAACAGCTGGGACACTTGTTATAACAACATCTAATAAATCTCTAAAAGATTTATTAGATGAAAATGGGGTAGATGCTTTCGAGATAGGACGAGTAGTTAGTGATGCTAAAAAGGAAGTCAGGTATAAGGGTAAGGTGTTGGAAATGTTTGAAAGAGATGAAATAGTAAAATTATTTCAATGATGATAGATAAATTGGCTGAAAGGCGTAGAAAAAAAATAATAAACAGGCTGGGAAATAATATTGATTATATATTACTTTTGCCTGGTAAAAACTTGTACTATTTAACTGGTATAGATTTAAATATATCCTTAGATAGGCCATTTGTTTATATTTTAGATACAAGTGATGCTAAAAGTTATATAATAGCCCCTAAATTGCATGAAGCTGAGATAGACAAAAATATGTTTAGTGACTGTAAATTCTATACTGATTTAGAAGACCCCTTTGATATAATTTCTAGTTTTTTTAAAGCCAATTCTAGTATTGCTGTGGAGAAAAACATTCCTTTATATATTTATGATAATATATCTAAAAAAGCGAATTTAGAGACCATAACATATATTGATTCAATAATAAGTGATGAGAGGAAAATAAAAGATAATATTGAGATATCAAATATTTTAAAGGCTGTTTATATAGTTGATGAGACCTTCGAAAGATTAGTTAAGGAGCCCTTAAAAGGTAAATGTGAAAGAGAGATTGCAGCATTGATCGAATATATTATGAAATCCTTAGGTGCTGAGAATTATTCTTTCGAGACTATCGTAGCTGTTTCTGAGAATGCCGCTAACCCTCATCATAAACCAGGTGAGAGAACCTTTAATGAAGGAGATTCTTTGGTTATAGACTTTGGCGCAATTTATAAAAATTATTGTTCTGATATCACAAGAACGATTTTTTGTGGCGAACCTCCTGAGAAAGTAAAAAATATTTATAATATTGTGAAAGAAGCTAACGAAAAGGCAATTGATGCTATAAAGCTCAATAATGAAATATCCATAATTGATAAAGCTGCACGTGATATTATATCAAATCATGGCTATGGAGATTATTTTATTCATAGAACTGGCCATGGTATTGGTTTAGATGTTCATGAAGCACCTGTTATATCTTTAAATAATAATGAAAATGTTTTAGAGGGTATGGTTTTTACTGTTGAACCAGGTATATATCTACCAGAGGAATTAGGCGTTCGTATAGAGGATGATATCTTAATTACCAATAAAGGCGCAAATATATTGACAAAATCAACAAAAGATCTTTTGATAGTATCATAGTTTATATTGTTAATTATAATTTAGTGTATTTTTAAGGTTAAAGATAGATGTGTGGTGGATTAATATTTAATAATAAAGACGAATTAATAAGAGTTTATTTTCCCGTTCCCTATTCAACAATATATTATATTGATAGTAAAGGGGTTACAAATAAAGCCTTTTGGGGCATTAGGGGCGAGTCAGAATTTAGTGACTTAATATTTCCTAAAACAGGCTGGGCAAAAATTGAAAGCATTAAAAGTGGCTATTGGAATAGGTTTAATCCTGAGAAAGTCTATATACCAGCTTATAAATATATGGAAAAAGATCCTAATGGGAACTCGCATTGGTTTGAATTAAAAGATAATGAATTTATTATGGGTTTATTGGTAAAAAGTTATGAGCATCCTTTTGTATATGTAATAACAATTCCCTCTCCGAAGGATTACGCTCACATACACGATAGATGGGTCTTTGTAGTAGAAAAGGATAATCTAGATAAGGGACTTAGTATAACTAGTGGCTAATCTGTTATAATTTGAATTATTATAAGTTTGTTTTTTAAGTGAAAAAAATGTGTATAGATAGATATAGGCTGTGTATATAAATTTTAAGTTTAAATGTAATGTTTATTTTATCTAACTCACAGATCATTTATGTTTAATTTATTGTTTTAATTAGTTATATATCAAATTTATTAATCCAATCC
>JAXHVM010000095.1 GCA_034189185.1 Deferribacterota bacterium | reverse complement strand
ATACGCCAGGCCATGCCATCCACCATCTAGCTTATATGGTAGATGGTGCAGTGATCTGCGGTGACATCGGCGGTGTTCGCTTCAATAAGGGGCCGGCAATTCCCCCTTGTCCACCGCCTGACATAAATATTAAAGACTGGATCCACTCAATAGAACGTCTTAGCGCCTTGAGATTATCTAAGCTTTTTTTGACTCACTTTGGCCCATTTGATGATGTCCAGGAACACCTAGCAGCGCTCAAGGGGCGTCTTATAAGCTATACACGCTTTATACGCGAAGGTATGAAAGGTGGACTTACTCAGCAAGAGTTGATAGATCGCTTCGAAGAGTTTTTTCGAGAGGAATTTAAATCTCTTCATTTGAATGAGGAGATGTTGGCTATATACGAATTGACAAACCCACCATGGACGAATGTCTTGGGACTTGTTCGCTATCTCCAGAAGAAAAAAGAAGCTTTATAAGCAGATAAATTGAAAATCTGTTTATCGCTTATCATCGGATCTTCCGATATTAAGTAAAATTTGTTTATAGGCTACACACTATATCAGCGAGCATTTACCTCTGATCTCTGAGCATATTACAAATATATATCAATGATAAATATTGGTATTCATAGATTTTATAAAAAAAACAAAAAAATTGTTGACAAATAAGTGTATAAGTTTATATATATAAAACGAAAATGATTAGCACTCTTTGGAAATGAGTGCTAATAAATTAAAAAATATAAAAAGGAGGTAATATATGGCAACAATGCAAATTACGAAATTGAAACCATTACAAGATAGGGTTTTAGTTAAAAGACTTGAAGCAGAAGAGAAGACAGAGGCAGGCATAATAATACCTGACACTGCAAAAGAAAAGCCTCAAAAAGGTGAGGTAGTGGCTGTAGGATCAGGCAAGGTTTTAGAAAATGGAACCAAAGTAAATCTTACTGTTAAGCCTGGTGATAAAGTTTTGTTTAGCAAGTATGCAGGTACTGAAATTGAGATGAACAATGAAGAATATTTGATAATGAAAGAAGATGATATTTTAGGAATAATTGAATAAAAAAATTTAAGGAGGTAATTTATGGCAAAAGAAATAAAGTATAGCGAAGAAGCAAGAAGAGCAATAGCAAAGGGTGTTGATACCTTAGCAAATGCTGTTAAAGTTACATTAGGCCCAAAGGGGAGAAATGTTGTTATTGAAAAAAAATTTGGTTCCCCAACAGTTACTAAAGATGGTGTAACTGTTGCCAAAGAGATTGAGTTGAAGGATCCCTATGAAAATTTAGGTGCACAAATGGTTAAAGAGGTTGCATCTAAAACTAGTGATATAGCTGGTGATGGAACAACTACTGCAACAATATTAGCTCAAGCTATCTATAGGGAAGGTATGAAAAATGTAGTTGCAGGTGCAAATCCTATGGAAATCAAGAGAGGTATTGATAAAGCTGTTGATGTAATTGTTAAAAAATTGGGTGAGATATCAAAAGATATCCAAGATAAAAAAGAGATAGCTCAAGTTGGTACAATTTCTGCAAATAATGACCATGAAATTGGTAATATAATTGCAGAAGCTATGGATAAAGTTGGAAAAGATGGGGTAATTACCACAGAGGAAAACAAATCAATTGAAACTACCTTAGATATAGTAGAAGGTATGCAATTTGATAGAGGATATATATCACCTTATTTTGTGACAAATCCAGATACAATGGAATGTGTATTGGAAGACGCTTATATATTAATACATGATAAGAAGATATCTAATATGAAGGATTTATTGCCAATATTAGAACAATTAGCTAAACAAAATGCCAAATTTTTGATAATAGCAGAGGATATAGAGGGTGAAGCACTAGCAACGTTAGTTGTTAATAAACTTAGAGGTACACTAAATTGCTCAGCTGTTAAAGCTCCAGGCTTTGGTGATAGAAGAAAAGAGATGTTGCAAGATATAGCAGTGCTTACAGGTGGCCAAGTAATAAGTGAAGAATTAGGATTAAAATTAGAAAATGTAAAATTTAGTGATTTAGGTAAAGCAAAAAGAATTGTAATAGACAAAGAGAATACAACAATTGTTGAAGGCGCAGGTAAAAAAGAAGATATTGAAGCAAGAGTAAATCAAATTAAAAAACAAATAGAAGAAACAACAAGTGACTATGATAGAGAAAAATTACAAGAAAGATTAGCAAAGTTAGTTGGTGGTGTTGCTGTAATCAAAGTTGGCGCTGCAACTGAGACAGAAATGAAGGAAAAGAAAGCAAGGGTTGAGGATGCATTAAATGCAACAAAAGCTGCTGTTGAAGAAGGTATTGTACCAGGTGGTGGTGTTGCATTTTTAAGAGCATTAGATGCTTTAGAAAATTTTAAACTAGAAGGTGATGAACAAATTGGAGTTGAAATTGTTAAGAGGGCTTTAATTTATCCTGTTAAACAGATTGCAGAAAATGCAGGCTATGAAGGTTCTATTGTTGTAAATAAAATAAGAGAATCAAAAGATACTACCTACGGATTTGATGCTTATAATGAAAGATATACTAATTTAATAGAAGTTGGTATAATTGACCCAACAAAGGTTGCTAGATGTGCATTACAAAATGCATCTTCAGTTGCTGGTCTAATGCTTACAACTGAGGCATTAATAACAGAAATACCAGAAAAGAAAGAAGAAGCTCCAGCTATGCCAGGAGCAGGAGCTCCAGGAATGGGTATGTATTAGAAAAAGAGGCCCGAGAGGGCCTCTTTTTTATTAATAAATTAATTTGGAAAAGGGATTATTTTGTTATTTTTAAGTATTTCAGAGTATTTTTTTATCCCAGTTTTATTCCATCTGTTTAAAATATTATATATGTTGTTTTTGTTTAAAAGGTTTATTTCATCGGATATCTCTGTTAATATACTGGTTAAACTTTGAAACTCTTCTGTTAGTTTTAAATATAAAGTATAGAGATCTTCTTTAGATTTTAAATTTCTATATGTATTTGCAATAAAACTATATGAACTGCGACCTATATTTATGTAGTAGTCAATGTCAATAATTTTATTAGATGTATAGTCAGGGTATAGACCGCTAAATAATAAACAAATATCGCCTACTAATTTTAATTCAGTTATTTTTTTAAACAAATCTTTATGTAATGCTTCTAATAAGATTTCTATTAAAGGTTTTTCATCTATTGCTAATATGTAAAAATGCTCGTAAGATTCTGCTAATTTTTCAAGGAAGCTCATAAGATAAATTTTAGAATATTCACTTAGAGTTATGCCTAGTTTTTTTTCAAATTCATCAATTAATTCGGCAAACAACGCCTTAGTATTTTTATAAACTTTCATAACAACCTCCAGAAGGTCATATTTATAAAAACACTCTTTATTATTAATATATCGATTAATTATATAATATGTAAATAAAAAATTAAAATTTATTATAATATTTCAAAAAATTATAATGTAATTTTACCACATTTTACTATATAATATAATAATATATTACTATATTAATTTTAAATTAGGAGGTTCTCATGATGAGCTTGCATATCTTTTTAGCTGAATTTTTAGGAACTGCCCTATTAGTATTGTTAGGTGATGGTGTTGTAGCTAATGTTTTATTGAGCAAGAGCAAAGGTGAAAATAGTGGTTGGATAGTTATCACAGCAGGTTGGGGTTTTGCTGTTATGGTAGGTGTTTACGTATCAGGTTGGGTGAGTGGTGCACATATAAATCCAGCTGTTACTATAGGATTTGCTGCTATTGGAAAGCTTGATATTGCACTTGTTCCTATTTATATAATTGCCCAAGTTTTAGGTGCTTTCTTTGGGGCTATCTTTGTTTATTTAGCATATTTAGATCACTTTAAAGAAACTAAGGATAGCTTAGCTATACTATCAGTTTTTTCTACAGTACCACAAATTAGAAACTTCATTAAGAATTTAATAACAGAAATTATAGGCACAATGGTTCTGCTTATAGGAGTATTGGGGGTAACTAATGAAAATAATCTTATTGGTTCATTAGGTGCATTAATTATCGGTTTAGTTGTCTTTTCTATTGGTTTAAGCCTTGGAGGTCCCACAGGTTATGCTATAAATCCTGCTAGAGATTTAGGCCCTAGATTGGCTCACTATTTATTGCCTATCCCAAATAAAGGGAATTCAGATTTTAGATATGGCATTATTGTACCCATAATAGGACCTATTATAGGTGGCATTATTGGCAGCTATATTTATCTTTTTTTTATTCCTTAAATTTAGTAAATTAGATTACCATTGACTTTAATATTTATTTAAATGAATAAAAAGGTGCAAAAATATGGAGACTATATTTAGCAAAATTAAAGAGTGGTTTTTTCTATATGGCTTTAAAATAGTCGTTTCATTAATTATTTTAGTTATTGGGATATGGTTATCTAAGAGGTTAGTTAATTTTTTAAATAAAATATTCAAAAGAAACAGATTTGACCCAACAATAGGCGATTTTCTATTATCTATTATATATTACGCTTTGATTGTTCTTGTATTCATTATAGCCCTTTCAAATATTGGAATTCAAACAAGTTCAATTATAGCTCTAATAGCTGCTGCTGGTTTGGCTATTGGTTTGTCATTACAGAACTCCTTATCAAATTTTGCATCTGGTATTATAATAATTACTTTTAGACCATTTAATGTTGGTGATTTTGTCAAAATTGGAGATGTAGCAGGCTCAGTTGAAAAAATAGGAATATTTGGGACATATATTAATACTTATGATAATCTAAAAATATTTGTACCTAATTCAAAGATAACAAGTGACAATATAATTAATTATGCTGCAAATGACAAGAGAATGCATGATATAGTTGTATCAGTTAGCTACTCAGATGATATAAAGAAAGTAAAAGATGTGCTTTTAAATATATTAAAAAGTGATGAGAGGGTTTTAGATGAACCTGAGCCCTATGTTATGGTTAAAGAATTTGCAGAATCAAGTATAAATTTTGGTGTTAGACCATGGGTTAGTAGAGATGTTTATTGGCCTTTTTTATGGGATTTTAATGAAAAGGTCAAAATTGCTTTTGATAAGGAAGGCATAACAATTCCTTTTCCACAAAGGGATATTTATATAAAAGAATATGAAAAAAATCTTAACTCTGTTATATAAAATAAAAATATATAATTGAAATATGTTATTGACTAATTTGACTATATTTGTAACATTTAATATGTGCCCTCGTAGCTCAGCAGGATAGAGCGACGGATTCCTAATCCGTAGGTCACAGGTTCAAATCCTGTCGGGGGCGTTATTGTTAAAATTAATACTAAATTAATTAATAAAAAATAAAATATGAGGAGTGTTTTCTATATGAGACAAACATTTATATTTACTTTGTCATTGCTTTTACTGTTATTTTGCAATTTATTTATTTTAGATGTATACGCTCAGCAACAGTGTGTATCTAGCGAGTATAAATTAGATGTGGAGACTTCATATAATGAAACTGATAATATTTTAAATATTGTGGTGACTAACCCAAAACCTTTATTAAATGATGGCACACCACTAAATTTTTCGCAACTAAGCATAGAGATATATAATGGGGATGCCTTGGTAAAGGAAGAAACATATAATAATATAGAATTTAGTGAAGGTGAATCACAGGAGTTTAATGTTGGTAATCTACCTAATTCTTTTGGAAGTGATATTGTTGTAGTTGTTGTTAGAGGGGTTGCAACTGAGTCTGCTTCTTTATCAATTCCTGGTATAGGTGGTTTTGGATTTAACATTAGTGGTAGCCTGCCAAGTGGTACAGCTTGTGGTGATGATGTGTTAGTATTTTAAAATTTTTATAATATAGGGTTTAGATATGAAAATTTATATTTTAAATATTTTTATTTTATGTGTATTTTTTTCACTAACAAGCTATGGTCTTGATAAATTAGAGGTTAGGAATAGGTTTGGTCAAGATTTTAGACTTGAAAGTGTTGAAAATATATATACTAAGAAATTATTAAATATAAAAGATATCAAAAATAATTATATGAAAGATAATAATACAATAAATTTGTTAACAAATTTGCCCATTTGCGGAAATAATATAGAAAAGAATGGTTTTCTTCTAGTAAAAGAAAATAATGATTTAAAACTGCACCATATTGATGAAGCTGAAGGGAGCCAACCTATAATACCAGATTATAATTTCAATGGTTCATATAGACCGGATTTTACTGATACAGCTATTGGTATATCTATTGACAATTAATTTATGATCATATAATAAAATTGTTTATCTCAAAAGAATTAATAGGGTTTAATAATTTATGTATTTTTTTTATATTTTAATATTTTTGTATCTAATATTAATGCTTAGTATTGGGCTTGTTGCAAATAAGTTTATAAAAAATGAGATTGATTTTTTATTAGCTAGTAGACGAGTGTCCTTTATTTTCTTAGTGTTTACAATGGCTGCCACTCATTTTGGTGGTGGTTTTATAACTGGCTCTATTGAATATACAATAATATATGGTACTGGTGGCGGTATTTGGTATGGTCTATCATGTGGTTTAGGTCTAATACTTCTGTCATTTTTAGCGCCAAAGTTAAGAAGTCTCTCATTATTTACAGCCCCAGAGTATTTAGAAATAAGATATGGAAGCAAATTTATAAGGGTATATGCTGCTTTAACTTCTCTTATAGCTTTGATAGGGATATTATCAGCCCAAATTATTGCTACAAGTAAATTATTAGGAATACTAAATATTAATCCTATTATAGGAGGGGTTGTTGCAGTAACTATTTTTA
>JAXHVM010000094.1 GCA_034189185.1 Deferribacterota bacterium | reverse complement strand
ACGAGCTATTAAAATAATAACAATCCAGCCTTGAACCCTTTCTATTTCAACTAATACTATTAATATTGAAGCGACTAATATTTTATCAACAATCTGGTCGGCAATCTTGCCAAAATCACTAACACTATTTAGTTGCCTTGCAATAATCCCATCAAAATAATCAGTCAAACAAGCAACAAAAAAAAGAGTTGTTGCTATAATATTTCCAGTGGTTGTTTCAAGATAAGAAAAAAACATTATGAAGGGTATTAATATTAACCTTATTAAAGTAATGCTATTGGGTAAATTTACTATATCTTTATTCATATTTAATACTTTTAATTTCATATTCAACTTCACCTGCAGGTGAGTTTACAATAGCTTCATCCCCAGTTTTTTTGCCGATTAGAGCCCGTGCAATTGGTGATAAGATGGAAATTCGATTTTTCTTGATATCTGATTCATCAGGCCCAACAAGCTTATATCTTTTAATCTCCCCAGTATCCATATTCTCTATCTCCACAGTTGCTCCAAAGGTTACCTTATCTGAGGCATGGTTTAAGACATCAATTACTTCCAATCTTGTCATTTTGCTTTCTAATTCTGAAATACGTGCCTCAATAAAACCTTGTTTTTCTTTTGCTGCATCATACTCAGCATTTTCACTTAAATCCCCGAAAGATCTTGCTTCTTTAATATCCTCTATAACAGATCTTCTCTCAATTGTCTTTAATCTTCTCAACTCCTCTTTCAACTTTATATAACCTTCTTTTGTTATAGGAATCCTCTCCATTTGAACCTCCATACATTTTTTTACCAGTTACAAAAGAATTAATATAACCATCATACATACATATTTCAAGTTCATCTTCTAGATTAACCTTATTTACCCTACTTATTACTTTATCATCTGTTTTTACAATTGCATAACCCCTTTTTAATACACTTAAGGGGTCTAGATTTTCTAATCTCTTGGTCAGTGCTACTAGTCTTTCATGCTCATATCTATATTTATTTTCAAATTTGAATTTGAGCATTTTTATATTTTCCTCAACATCTTTTCTAATTTGTATTTTATTAAAAAGGGTCTGACGAAGAGAATTATTATACCATTTAAGCTTCTCTTTAGAATGTTCAATTTTTCTTACAGGCGAATAACTCTCTAATTTAGCCATATATTTATCAAAAAGTTGAATATTCTTTGATAATATTAAATCAAAATGCCTCGTTAAAAAATTTATATAATCAGATATTGTTTTATTTAAGTCCTTAAATGGCTGTGATAAAATCATCGCTGCTTGGGTAGGCGTAGAAACACTCTTGTCTGCTACAAGATCACATATTGTTGTATCCCTCTCATGTCCTATAGCTGTAATTGTTGGAACACTAACATTAGCTAAAGACCTTGCTAAGACTTCTTCGTTAAATATTGCTAAATCCTCTAAAGAACCCCCACCTCTCATTAATATAACAATATCATACCAATATTTTTTATCCTCAAGTGTCTTTAATGTATTTACTATATCAGTTAGCGCATACTCTCCTTGAACCTGAACAGGCCAAATATCAATTACATATTTGGCCAAATTTTTACGAGAAGTAATAATAAAATCTTTTATGGCAGCACCATAAGGTGAGGTCAAAACTGCAATCTTTCTTGGTAAAATAGGCAATTCTTTTTTAGTGCTTTTTTCAAAAAACCCCTCTGCCTCAAGTATCTTTCTTGTTTCCTCATATTTTTTGAAAAAATCACCCACACTATTATAGTCAACAACCTTAGCAATAATCTGATATTGACCATCCTTCTCATACACAGTTAGATTGCCTATAATTACAACTTTATCCCCATTTTTAGGGATGTAATTACTTCTATTATTATTATATTGTGCATATCTTTTGAAATAAACAATTCTAATCTGAGCATTGTCATCCTTTAAAACAAAGTAGTAATGACCACTAAGTGAATGCGATAAACTCGATACTTCGCCAGTTAATTTTATTGGACTAACAAAATTTGACTCAACAAGACTTTTGATCGAATAAGTCAGTTCAGTTACTGTGTATATCTTTTCCGCCATCTTTTGAACCATTGTCTATAATAAACAGATCTTCATCACTTTTTTTCATATTTAATCTTTTCTTAATTACCATCTCTAAATACTCTTTGTCACTTTTTAGATATTCTATTTCATTCTCAGTTTTTTTAATTTTATCTTCTAGTTCTTCTGATTTATTAATATAAGAATTTCTAACTTTTATTAAATTATAAAATTTCATAACGCCATTCTGACCAAATATTAAATATAACACCGCTAATATAGATAAAACAATATATATTATTGTAGATTTCATTAAATTAATTTTTTCAGATAATTTCTTGCTCTTTCAAAAAAGGACAAGACAAAGTCTTGTTTATAATCTTGAAAAGTCCACTGCAGAGGTCTATACTTACCATCCTTTCTTATAAACTGCAAATCTCCATATATACCACCTTTTAAGTATATTCTGTGGGAAAAATTCTTTGTGCTGGCAACAACAATTTTTTCTAGAGCAATGTAACCAATATCAATATTAAACATCCTTTTGTTTAAATATATATATTTTTTCTCTAAATTTACAAACAATCGTTTCAACACTGGCAATCTATGGGGATAATCTATTAAAGTATATACTATAAAACATTTTTTAAGCGGAGTCACCATTTTATCATTATAGTAATCAGTGTGTATAAAGTCAAACACCTTTGTATTAAACAAAACCTGCCCTAATACTAGCTTGGTCTTATCATTAATTGTCTCAATATTATATGGACCAAATGTTAAAGCATTAAAATATATAACTTTCTTAACATTAGATACCGTCAATAAAGCTATCCAATTACAACATCATCAAATTCTTCTGATGGTATTATATAAGCAATAGCATGTTTATATATAAGTTTTTGGTCTTTATCTTTTATAATTATAACAAAATTATCAAATCCTTTTAAATAACCTTCTATTATCGTATTATTTAACAAATAAACTTTGATCGATACTTTATTTTTTCTCACATAGTTAAGCAAGGAATCTTGGATATTCAACTTTTTGCTCATATAAAGCCCCCTATTAAATAATAGCTTATATACTAATATTATAATCTATATTGTCTATAATTATTTTTAAAATATTCTTCAATTGCCCCTCTATCACTGACCGCATCTAAATTTTTCATATGTTTAAAATATGTTAACTGCCTTTTAATAAATTGTCTTGTTTTTCTTTTAATGATATTTTTTACTTCTTCTAAAGAAATAACCCCTTCTAAATAATTAGCTATATCTAGATACCCTATAGCTCTAAATGAATGTAAAGATTTATTATAGCCTATATTAAGCAAGTTTTCAACCTCTTTTATCCAACCTTTCTCAAACATTAAATCAACCCTTCTATTAGCCATTTCGTACATAATATCCCTTTCTTTTCTTAGTAAAAATATTTTGTAATTAAACTTTGGTTTTTTATGCTTTGCTGATAATAGCCTTGAATAAGGCTTCTTGTATTTTTCATAGACCTCCAAAGCTCTAATTATCCTAACCTTATCATTAGGATGGATTTTTAAGGCATAGTTATTATCTATTTTTTTTAATCTTTCATACAAAGCATAATACCCTTCCATATCTGCTTGCTTTTCCAATGATTTTCTTATTTCACTACTTTCTGTGCCCATATCACCAAATATACCACTCACTAAACGCTCGATATACATAGCTGTTCCACCAACAATTAGTGGAAGTTTCCCTCTTATTATAATGGATTCCAATATTTTTTCACATTCTTCCACAAATCTTCCAGCTGAGTATAATTCATCAGGATTGAGTATATTAATCAAATGATGTCTCACCTTATTAAGTACATCACGTGGTGGTTTAGAAGTACCTATATCCATAAATCTATAAACTTGAAAAGCATCAGCACTTACTATCTCTATACTATAAATTTCACTTAAATACTCTGATAGCTTTGATTTTCCCACACCAGTGGGCCCTGTTATAATTGGAATTAACATTTATACAAGCTAACAAAAATAATTAAAATTTATACTTTACTCACCAAAAATCCCTATTTTTCGAAAACGATTAACTCTATCATCCACAAGTTCATCCTCTGACATATCTTTTAAATCATCAAGGTGCCTTCTAATAGCCTTACCAACATTATAAGCTGTCTCTACATGGTTTCTATGAGCTCCACCGCTTGGCTCTTTTATAATCTCATCAATAACACCATATTTTATAATATCTTGTGCAGTCAGTTTTAAATTTTCAGCTGCTTTATCTGAATAAGAAGCATCTTTCCATAAGATTGATGCACAGCCTTCAGCTGATATAACTGAATATGTAGAGTGCTCTAACATTAATACCCTATTGGCTACAGCTATACCAAGAGCACCTCCACTACCACCTTCCCCAGTTATTATAGTAATTATTGGGACAGTTAAACCTGCCATCTCTTTAAGATTTCTAGCAATTGCTTCTGCCTGTCCCCTTTCTTCAGCACCTATACCAGGATTTGCACCTGGGGTATCTACAAATGTTATAATAGGTCTATTAAACTTTGTAGCTTGATAAAAGATTCTTAGTGCCTTTCGATACCCTTCTGGATTGGCCATCCCAAAATTCCTTTTTATATTTTCTTTTGTCTTTCTACCCTTTTGATGTCCAACAATTACCAATGGCTCTCCTTCAAATTTTGCAATACCACTTACTATTGCTAGATCATCGGCAAACAATCTATCACCGTGGAGCTCAATAAAGTCCTTAAATACAAGCCTAGCATAATCTAGCGTGTAAGGCCTATTAGGGTGTCTTGCTACCATCAACTTTTGTGCTGGTGTTAAATTTTTATAAATATTCTCCTTCACTTTAGCTAATTTCGATTCAAGGTTTTCTATCTCTTTGTTTAAGTCGCTGTCCTCAATATCAACTAAACTCTTTAATTCATCTATTTTCTTTTCTAGTTCAACAATATCCTTTTCAAAAACTAAGGGCTGGATATCCATCTTACACCTCTTAAGGACTCTTTTTTATATATTTTAATAAAATTATAACTTTATTAAAAATAGTTAACAATCTCTTATTCAAGATTTTCAATCAACTCTTCAACCCTATCCTTATCAAAACCTCTTACTTTTTTCCCATTTATATATATAATAGGCGTTGCATTTATACCAAGTGATTGAGCGTAACGCTTATTTCCTTCAATCTTTTTATTAATTTTTTCCGAATTAACAAGCTTAATAAATTTGTCTTTATCCTCTACTTTGTTCGCAAAGTAAAGGATAAGCTTTTCACTATCTAAGTTCTTTAAATTGCTATTATTAAATAACTCATCTGAAAAATCATACCCTAAAACCATACCAGCTTCAAAAATCTTAGCTTTTACTTTAGCGTTCCTATGCATCTCTAGTGGAAAGAGAAGAAAATATAAAGCTACATCATCTCTCTTTTTTACCTTGTCCTTTATGTAATTATATGCCTTTCTACAAAAAGGACAGTCAAAATCAGTAACCTCAACAATCTTATTTTGAGCATCTTCAGAACCATAGTATAATGTAAGTTTTGAAGTATCTAAATTTTCCGTATCAAACTTAGCGCTTATCTCTTTTATAATACTTTTACCCTCCTTTACATCCACAATATCTGTTATTAACCTTCTGCCATCAGTTATAACATAATTTGTTATATTTTTATTTCTTTTTTTATCATAGATAGTCAATTTAGAAAGGTAATAATCGGGTAAAAAATCTAATTTTTTAATTACTTTAAGACTAACACTTACATTATCTATATTTCTACCTTTTAAATTCTCTTGAAAATTTTTCTCAAACTCTTTAGCAATGTCTTTAGCTGATACATTCAAAACAAAAACAAACATTATAAAAAAAATGTACACACATCTTTTTGTCATACTAAACCTCACTTTTTATTTAATAGTAATATAAGAGTTTTATTAAAATGCAAGTTAAAATTTATACGAAGGATCTAACCTAGCTAACTCTATAATTGTGTTAAATGTGTTTTTCCTATCCCCTATATCAAAATAAAGATTAGCAATTCGGATTAAATATTTTTCTCTTTCGTTATTATTATCTAATTTTTCCAAAGATCTCTTATAATAATTAATAGCTTCTTTCTTATTATCTAATTTTTCATAACACTCAGCTATCATAAGAAGTGCATCTAACTGTCTATTACTTTGGTTCAATTTTTCTAATTCTTTGATGACCTCTTTATATAAATTCTTTTCTATCAATTTTTTTGCCTTAGATAATATACCTTCTTCATCGTAAGCTACTTCAACCTCTATATTGTCATTATCAAAAATATTTGCATTATTAGTTTTATTTAAACCAACATCTTCTATTTTTTTAACATCTGTTATCTCTATATCACCACCACTATTCATTTTCTCATATTGCAAATCGTAATCTTTTAAATTCTTTTCTACATCAGAAAGATTTCTTTCTATTTCTTTTCTTAGATCAATGTCGCTATCGTCTATAAATTGCAAAGCTTTATTAAACAAACCCCTTGCCTGGTTATACTTTTTTAACCTTACTGCTAACAAACCAATATTGAACAATATATTAGGCTGGTCAACCTTTTCGCTTTTTAAAGCAATATATTCAAAAGCTTCCATCAGAATGGGTTCATCTGTTAATTCAGCTATTTTATGTAGCGCGTAATTAATACCAGAAAAATCTTTTTTATCAATAAAACAATCAAGCTCAACTTTGTATATCTCTACATTTTTATATTTTTTATGTAGCGCATTAAATAAATCCTTCAACTCGTTAAATTCAAAATTATTTATTAAAGTTTTTAAAAAATTAGTATCTAATTCGCTCCTTAAATTAATAAAATATTTTATCAAATATT
>JAXHVM010000093.1 GCA_034189185.1 Deferribacterota bacterium | reverse complement strand
CAAAGAGCTTGCATTGCGTATTGTTAGTGATGGAGAAGGGGCTAAGAAATGCGTTTTAATCTATTTAAAAGGTGCTGAAAGTAAAAAAGAGGCAAGAAAAGCAGTTAATAAACTTTCAAATTCATTACTATTTAAGACAATGCTAAATGGGGAGGATCCTAATTGGGGCAGAATTATTGCAAGCCTAGGTGCCTCTAAAATTGAGATGTTAACAGAAGAAATTGATATATATTTTAACAATCTAGCCCTTGTTAGAAATGGAGAGCTCACCTCAAAGGAAAATGAGGAAAAAGTAGCTGAGATTATGAAAAAACAAAGATATACAATAACAATTGATCTAAATAAAGGTAAATCTTCCTATTATTGTTATACATGTGATATTGGTCATAAATATATTGAAATAAATGCTGATTATAGAACTTAAATGTTTATTTTAAGAGAAAACATCATCATTAATAAATTCTTGGGGATTTATTGGCACACCTTTATATAATACCTCATAGTGGACATGTGGGCCCGTTGATCTGCCAGTTGATCCAATCTTTGCTATAGTTTGCCCTCTTTTGACATAATCCCCTTCTTTGACTAATAGCTTGCTACAATGGCCATATCGAGTAATATAACCGTAGCCATGATCAATCATAACCATTCTGCCATAGAGGGCCTTATATCCAGCAAAGATGACAATACCATTTGCAACAGCTTTTATTGGGGTGCCATAATTTGTTGCAATATCTAAGCCAGAGTGGATTACTCTTCTACCTGAGAATGGAGATATTCTATAGCCGAATATACTTGATATATAGCCCGTATCAACAGGGGAAATATTGGGCAGCGACTGGTATTTTATAGTGTATTTTTCTAATTCTAAAAGAGAGCTCTTAATATGTTTTTCTTTTTTTGTTAGATTTTCATCAAGTTTTTTTAAATAATCATCTAATTGATTAAAGAATTCCTTCTCTTTTATTTTTGCTGATAACTCCCATTCCTCATTAGTTGCCTCAAATTCAGTACCACCTATTGAGAGATCTATATTCCCCATTTGTTTTTTAACCTCATTTAATAGAGAATTTAACTTGTTTTCATAGATCTTGACATTAATAAATTTTTTATTAAGAGAGGCAACAAGCTCGTCATATTCTTTTATTTTACTTTTTAACTCTTTATTTTCGCTCTTATATGCTAATAGATTGTCTCTTTGGAGATATATCTCTATTAGATAAATATAAGATACAAATAGCATAATAAATAGTATAAGACAAATAAATCCACAAATATAAAGATATTTGAGGTTTATCTTTAGGGATTTAACCTCTTTATATTTATAGTTATCAAAGACTAAGAGGGTTACATCTTTTAGTTTATTCTTCTTATTTTTGCTAATCATATATATTTTTTATATAGTTTTTTACTATTTGTCAACTAAATTAGGCTTATCAAGGTCATACAAAATTATTCTCTTTTAGTTGTTCAATTATATCAAAAAGTTTCTCAAATAGCTTGTCATATTTAACAAATATTGCCTTTCTTTTGCTTCTAATATAGATTTCAACTTCATTTTTCTCCATTGCTTTCTTGCCAACGTTTATTCTAATGGGGTAGCCAATAAGATCGGCGTCATTAAATTTCACACCTGCCCTATAATCCCTATCATCTATGGCAACATCTACATTTTGTTCCTTTAGCTTTTTATAGATAGATTCAGCTGTTTCTACTATAAGGGTGTCATTTGTATTAATTGGTATAATAACAACCTCAAAGGGTGCAATCTGGATTGGCCAAATTATCCCCTTCTCATCGTGATTTTGCTCGATACTTGCTGAGGCTATTCTACCTATTCCAATGCCATAACAGCCCATAATATATGGCCTTAATTTTCCATCTCTATCGCTAAAGTAAGCTTTTAAAGCTTCTGAGTATTTTGTCCCCAGTTTAAAAATATGTCCTGTCTCAATACCCTTCATGCTTTCGTATTGGCTATTACAATTGATGCATAAATCACCTTTTTTGGCATATCTTAAATCATAATAATGCTCAATTATAAAATCCCTAGAGGTATTAGCGTTTATATAGTGGGTATCCCTTTCATTTGCCCCTATAACAAAATTTTTTAAGCCCTTAACTGAGTAGTCAGCATATACGGGTATATTTAAACCGATGGGACCTGAAAAACCCACAGGCCCACCAGTTAATCTTTCAATCTCTTCTTGACTTGCAAAATCAGGCATTGTCTCTGTTATATTATTTTTAACCTTAGTAAGATTAAGCTCATGTTCACCGCTAATTAATACTGCAAAGTAAAAGTCCTTTGCTTTTAATATTAGTGTTTTTACAATTTTTTCTAATCCTACGTTAAGATATTCGCTGACATCTTGAACAGTTTTTATATTGGGTGTAGATATTTTCTCTAAGGGTTTTTCTAACTCTTTAGATTCTTTCTGATTTTCTTTTAAGGCCGCCTTTTCTAAATTAGCGCTATATCCGCAGTTTTTACAATATATTATGGTATCCTCACCACTATTTGCTAAAACCATAAATTCATGTGAGAAGGTTCCACCTATTGCACCTGTGTCTGCCTCAACAATTTTATATCTAAGTCCTAATCTATCAAAAATATTTTGATAGGCCCTATACATTTTCTCATAACTAATTTTGGCACCTTCTTCGTTTGCGTCAAAGGAATAGGCATCTTTCATTATGAATTCACGTGCTCTCATAAGCCCAAACCTTGGCCTTATTTCATCTCTAAATTTTGTTTGGATTTGATATAAATTTATTGGTAATGATTTATAGGATTTGATATGTTTTCTAACAATGTCTGTTATTACCTCTTCATGGGTTGGTCCAAAACAAAATTCTCTATCATTCCTATCTCTTATACGCAATAGCTCTTTACCATATTTTTCCCATCTACCTGATTCTACCCATAACTCTTTAGGAACCATGGCTGGCATTAATAGTTCTATTGCACCAGCTTCATTCATAGCAGTCCTAACAATTGCTTCAATCTTTTGTAAAACACGTAAGCCTAAGGGTAGATAATTATATATGCCAGCAGCAACCTGCATTAAAAGCCCGGCTCTTATCATAAGTTTATGACTTATTACCTCTGCCTCAGCAGGTGCCTCTCTTAGTGTGGAAATAAAATAGTTAGAAAGCCTCATCTATTACCTCTTATATAATTCATTTTTATATAATAAGTTTTTTATTTTTAATTTATTTATAAAATCTTTTGTATACTTATGCATTAACGCTGTGCTTTCAAAGGTCTTTAAGAGAAAGCCACTATTTAACATTTCATTTGCTTTAAAAGTATGGCCTGTGTAGAAAAATTCTTTTACAAATGAAAATTTAGTGATTCTTGGAATTCTTGCTGTGCCGCCAAAACCTGTAATAAAACCTAAATTTACACCAGGATGAGCAAAAACACTTTTTCTAGTTGCAAACCTGAAATCACAGCTTGCTGCAAAATCAACACCACCACCCATGCAATAGCCATCTATTTCTGCAATTGTTATAAACCTATCATCTGAGATTAAATTAAATAGTTTATTGCCCAATAGGGAGAATTTTTTGGCTGCTACAGCAGAATATTTCTTCAATGTTTTAATATCAGCGCCAACAGCAAAGGATCCCTTTGTCCCAAAGAATCTTATAATCTTTATAGATGAGTCTAATGATTGCAAATAATCAATTAATTGATTTAAAAGGTTAACTGTTAATATATTGTAAATTTTATTATTTGGTGTAAAGATAATCGATAGTATGTTATCCTTTGTCAGCACTGTTTTAAAATATCTATTCTGCGTTATTGATATCCTCCCATCTAGTAGTAAAAAGTGCTTTCCTATTTTCTAAAAAGGCTTTTATACCCTCATCCTTATCTTTACTAGCAAAAGATATACAAAAGGCATTTTGTTCAATTAGAAGGGCATCCTCCAAGGCTAGATGAGGGGCTCTATTTATAATCTCTTTAACTAAGCCTAAGGCAAAAACACTCTTTTCTTTAATCTTACAGGTAAGATGTTTTGTATAATCTGTTAAGGCCTCATTTGTGTCAAAAACTTTACTTATAATACCTCTCTTGTAATATTCATCAGCATTAAGCATTTCACCAGTAAGGGTGATATACTTTATAAACTGCTCAAATATAGCCCTTGTTAAGATTTTAAGCCCACCAAAGTGGGGGATCACTCCCTTATCGAGACAAGGGTAGCCAAACTCAGAATTTTTTGTAGTTAAAAATAGATCTGCTATTAATGATAACTCAAAATAACCATCAAAAACATAGCCGGCACTTTCAGCAACCACAAGTTTTCTTGAATTAATAATAGATGCGGCAATTTTTTGGCTTAATTCACTATATGTTTGAATATCACTTTTATTTAATGACTTAAAATAATCTAAATATTTGGTAATATCCTTTTGATTTTTGTATATTTTAAGCATAAAAATGTCTTTTGACCTGTTCTTCTCAAAGCCTTTAAAACTGTCAAAGAGTTGTTTTAAGTCATCTATCTTTAACTCATCAATATGAAAAATTTCACAATTATTCATAATTTAGTAGATTATATTATATTAAGAGAGTTGTTTGAGCAATATTAAATACTTTTTATTGTATAGATAAAAGACAACTGCTAATAGTAGCGCTAAAATAAAGTTAAGCCAAGGCATTTCTTTGTAAAGACAAACAAGTATAACTGTATTTAAGAATATAAAATCCAATGATGAAAGAGGCTTAATATTTTTAAAGTGTATTTTTTTACTAGACCAAAATGAAATTAGAGTTAGCAATATTAATCCAATAACAGTATTTTTTATGCTAAAATAGTTATAGTTAAGCAGATAAAATATAATAACCAGAATAATAACATCTTTTAATTGGTAAGATAATTTCTCATAGGTTGTAAAGATTATATATAATATAGACATAAACAATATAAGAACTATTGTAATCCAGTTTGGTATAAGTATTAAGGCAAAAATTGATAAATTAATGATAAAATATAAAAACCATTCAAATGGAGAGGGATGTCCTATCTTTTCATAAGTTTTAGTGATAACCTGTTTAAGGGGAAATTTATATAAAAAGATAAAGAATAAAATAATAAATATATAAATTATAAAAAAATGAATAAAATTGTAATTAATATAAAAAAACAAAACATATATGTTTATAATAAGTTGCAAAAGAAAAAATACGCATATAGTAGTTTCTTGGTCGTCAGTTTTAAAATAGAGCTTATGATGGAGGTGTTCTAGATCTCCTATAAAGGGTGAGCTACCTTTATTTAATCTTCTTATTATTGATGTTGTTGAATCTATGATAGGTATTGCCAGAATCGTTAGGATAATTAGTAAATTTTTGATGGTCATATTATTTATAAAGTAAATAGTAGAAATAATTGAGATATTTAGACCTAAAAATAGACTACCTGTATCCCCCATAAATATAGTCGCCCTTGGAAGATTGAATGTTAAAAAACCCCAAGTGGCAGCTGTCAACAAGGCCGCATATATGGCAAAGCTATTTATATCCTCTAAATGCAAAAGATAGCTAAAGATGGCCAAAATAAATATAGAAAGTCCACTAGCTAACCCATCAAGACCATCTATTAGATTTATGGCATTAGTCATAAAGAGCATCCATATAATAAGAATAAGTGCAAATATAATATTTATGAGATTGTTCGCAAAAATAATTTCATATGAGTTTGATAGAAATATATATATAATTATAGCAATAAATATCTGTATAATAAATTTTATATTTGCATTTAGTTTTTTTAAGTCGTCAATTAGTCCAAAGAAGGTAATTAATACAAGTGAAATAAATAACAGTTGATAGTTGGCAACTGGTTTTACTACAGCAAATGCTACTAAGAAACTAATAAATATAGCTAGACCACCAATTGTTGGAACCTTTACACTATGAAGTTTGCCTTCAGGTTTTTCTAGAATGTCAAATCTCTTGCATAAAGAAATTATTAGAGGTATTAGAAAGATAGAAATAAAATATGGCAAAATATATTTATACATATTGATTAAATTTACAAATATTTTACTTTATTTATGATTTACAATATTATCATATTAGTATATGAAAACAAACAAAATACTTGATAAAATTTTTTATTCTTATCAGCCAATTCTCAATGTTTATTCTGGCAATACTGTTGGGGTTGAGGCCTTTTTAAGGGGATATAATAATCTGGGATTTAGTAACATACCTCAATTTTTTGATACTATAAAAAATGAAAAGAATTATCTTGAGATTGAATGTGAAATAATGAGAAAGGCTATTAAAGGTTTTAAGAAAGCTAATTTTAGCAAAAATATAATATTGTTTATAAATATTAATGATACTTTTGTAGGTAATGATGAGTTTAATTTTGATAATGTAACAGAGATTATAACCGACGAGGGATTGTTTTTAGAAAATATTTGCTTTGATATAGATGGAGGCATGAATAAACACTTTATAAAAACCTTCAATATATTAATAGATTATGCAAAAGAGAGTGGTTTTAAGTTGTCAATTGATAACTATGGTGTTTATAGTATGAATTATCCTTTGCTATCACAAGATAGCCCTAATTTTATTAAGATAGATAGAGATCTAGTTAGTAATGTTAATAATATTAGGTATGGAACATTTTTACAATATATAACAAGGATCGCCCATCTTTTTGGTATAAACATAATTGCTGAGTGTGTCGAGACAAAAGAGGAATATTTCATGATAAAGCAATTTGGTATTGATATGTTACAGGGATATTTTGTTGCAAAGCCAACTAAAGATATAGAAAGCATAGATCTTGTATATAAATCAGTTGAAGAGGCAGCTAAGCTTGATAGGAGAAGAGCCGCTACCGATGAAGACCTCATAAGAGATAGGCTTGATACAGTTAAACCAGTACTTATAAATTCAACAATGGAAGAAGTGTTTGAAAGGTTTGAGGATAATCCAGAGCTAACTATTCTACCAGTAGTTGATAACACAGGAT
>JAXHVM010000092.1:3118-7056 GCA_034189185.1 Deferribacterota bacterium | reverse complement strand
ACCAATTGTTAATGGTATAATAATAGGGGCAACAGGCTCATATGTTATTGCCTTAGTAATATCTGGGATATGTTGTTTTATTACGGCTCTTATTTATATGTTTATGCTAAAGGATATTAAGCCCATAGAGCCTAAAAAAACGTAGGAGGGATATTATGAGCGTTATTAATGAACTATTAAAAAACATTGAAATACCGAGGATGCTAAAAATTAAGCAGTTTTTTAGTAACTGTACTATCAATGATGTTGAAAATAAATTAAATGAGAAATTGAACGATATTGATGTGTTAAGAAATATTAAAAAGGGCGTTAAAATTGCTGTAGCTGTTGGCAGTAGAGGTGTCAGAGATATAGATATTATAACCAAAACTGTAATAAATGACTTAAAAAATAGAGGTTTAGAGCCTTTTATAATCCCTGCAATGGGTAGTCATGGTGGAGCTACTGCTGAGGGGCAGAAAGATGTTTTAAGAGAATTAAATATAACAGAAGATAACATGGGTTGTCCTATAAAGTCATCAATGGAGGTTGTAAAAATCGGCAAAATTGATAATAGCCTGCCTGTCTATATTGATAAACTTGCATATAACTCAGATGGAATAATCGTTATTAATAGAGTAAAACCACATACTGCTTTTAGGGGTGAGATTGAAAGCGGTTTATGTAAAATGTTAGTTATTGGTCTTGGGAAACAAAAAGGTGCAGAATCCTGTCATGCCTTGGGTTTTAAATATATGGAGGAAAATATTATTAAAATGACAGATGTCATCTTAAATAAAGCTCCAATTCTATTTGCTATTGGGACAGTAGAAAATGCCTATGATAATATAATGAAAATTGAAGTTGTCAAAAAAGATAATCTCGTTGAAACAGACAAAAGGCTTTTGAAATTAGCTAAAGAGAATATGGCTAAAATATATTTTGATGAAATTGATGTGCTAATTATAGATAGAATAGGAAAAGATATCTCAGGTGATGGAATGGACCCAAATATAACAGGCAGGTATCCAACGCCCTATGCTTATGGTGGACCCTCTGTTTCAAAGATGGTTGTTTTAGATCTGACAGAACACACCTATGGTAATGCAAATGGAATGGGAACAGCTGATTTTGCCACTAGAAAACTTGCTGATAAAATTAATTTTGAGGCAACCTATGTAAATGGTTTAACATCTACTGTAGTTACACCAACACATTTACCTACTATACTTGAAAATGATATGGATGCTATAAAGGCGGCTATAAAGACATGTAATGCCTTTGATATAACCAAAGCAAAAATTGTTAGGATAAAGGACACACTTCATTTAAATGAAATTTATATTTCAGAGTCTTTATTACCAGAAGCAGAAAAGAATAAAAATATAGAAATTTTAAGTAATCTGACAGAGATGCCCTTTGATAGTAATGGAAATTTAGAGACCTTTGATTTATGAGTTTTATTGGAGGAATAAATGGATGCAATAAAAATTAATAAAAAAGACAACGTTGCAGTTTTATTAAGAGATGTGAAAAAGGGTGAGACAATATTAATCAATAATAGTCAAATAAATGTATTAGAGGATATAAAAAGTGGCTATAAAATTGCGTTAGATGATATAAAAAGTGGTAAGCAGATAATTAAGTATGGTTTTCCCATTGGCAGGGCAAAAGCAGATATTAGAAAGGGAAGCCATGTGCACATTCATAATATAGAAACAAATCTAGGTGAAATCTTAGATTATAAATACAATCCCATTAAAATTGAAAAAGGGGGAAAGGTTATAAATGCTCCCGGCAAATCATTCCAAGGCTTCAGACGTGACGATGGGAAAGCCGGTGTGCGCAATGAAATATGGATTATACCTACTGTTGGGTGCATAAATAGGATTGCAGAGCTTTTGGCTAAAGAATCCTCTAAAAGATTTATTGATATTATAAATATTGACGGCTTTTATGCTTTAACACATCCCTATGGGTGTTCACAGATTGGAGAAGATCTTTTATCGACCCAGAAAATTTTAGCCTCTCTAACAAATCATCCGAATGCGGCAGGAGTTTTAATTTTAGGTTTAGGGTGTGAAAATAATCATATTGAAGCTTTCAAAAAGGTTCTTAACGATTATAATCCAGATAGAGTAAAATTTATGACATGTCAGGATGTGGAAGATGAATTAGAAGAAGGATTACTATTAATTAAAGAATTAGTTAATTATGCCAGTCAATTCAAAAGAGAAGCGATTGATGTAGGAGAATTAATTGTAGGGCTTAAATGTGGTGGTTCAGATGGATTTTCAGGCATCACTGCAAATCCAATTATTGGTGAATTTTCAGATATTTTAATAGCACTAGGCGGATCAACTATTTTGACCGAGGTGCCAGAGATGTTTGGAGCCGAAACGATATTGATGGAAAGAGCTATAGATAAGCATGTTTTTGAGAAAATTGTAAAATTGATTAATAATTTTAAAAAATATTTTATATTCCATAATCAACCAATATATGAAAATCCTTCTACAGGCAATATTGAAGGTGGTATTTCAACATTAGAGGAAAAATCACTTGGTTGTACACAAAAAGGGGGTAGCTCTCTAGTTGTTGATGTATTAGATTATGGAGATACTCTTACAAAGAATGGATTAAATCTTTTAAATGCGCCAGGCAACGATGGTGTCTCAACAACAGCTTTAGCTGCAGCAGGCTGTCACATAATATTATTTTCAACAGGTAGAGGTACACCCTTTGGTACAATTGTGCCAACATTTAAAATTTCTACTAATAGTGTTTTATATAAAAGAAAGAAAAATTGGATAGATTTTGATGCAGGTAGACTACTTAGTGGTGAAACCAAAAAAGCTTTAGCTGATGAGCTTTTTTCTCTTGTAATTGATGTGGCATCTGGTAGGTTAACAAAAGCTGAAGAAATAGGATTTAAAGAGATTGTTATATTTAAAAAAGGCGTTACTGTTTAGTAACTATTTTGAGGGATGATGAAATGAAAGCAGTTTGTATTAATGCACCAGAACATATAGTTTTAAAAGATATTGAAAAACCAGATATAACAAAGAATAATATATTGATTAGAGTTAAAGCAGTAGGTATTTGTGGATCAGATATTGCTGCTTTTGCTGGCAAAAATCCATTAGTAACATACCCACGTGTTATTGGTCATGAAATTGCTGGTGAAGTTATTAAAGTGCCAGGTGATATAAATAGTTTTGCCATAGGTGATAGAGTTGTTATAGAACCGTATATTTATTGTGGAGCTTGTTATCCTTGCTCATTAGAAAGATTTAATTGTTGTGAGAACTTAAAAGTATTAGGTGTTCACGTAGATGGTGGCTTGTGTGAATATATTGCACATCCATCACACTTACTACATAAAGTTGAAAAAAATGTTGATTGGTATCTATTGGCCCTTGTTGAACCACTATCTATAGCAGTTCATGCTGTTCATAGATCAAAGCTTAGAAAAGGTGAGCATATAGTTATTACAGGTTGTGGCCCTATAGGTTTACTAATAGCACTTTATGCAAATTTAATTGGTGGTATACCAATAGTAATTGATCCTTTGCAGAAAAGGCTAAACCTGGCAAAATCATTGGGTATTCAATATGTATTAAATCCTAATTCCGATAATGTTTATAATAACATTAAAGACATAACAAAGGGCGTAATGGCTCCAGTTTTGATTGAGGCTTCTGGAGATAGCTCTGCTATATCATTAAGCTTACAATATGCCTCAAATGCAGGCAGGATAGTTTTTGTTGGATGGCCTAAAAGTGATGTACCTTTGAAAACCTCACTGATAACAAAAAAAGAAGTTGATCTAATGGGGTCACGTAACAGTTGCAAAAATTTTCCAGAATGTATAGATATAGTATTGAATAGAAAAATTAATATTGAGGGGATTATATCTAAAGTTATAGATTTTGAAAAAGTGCCTATGATTATATGAT
>JAXHVM010000092.1:0-3018 GCA_034189185.1 Deferribacterota bacterium | reverse complement strand
TCACGTAACAGTTGCAAAAATTTTCCAGAATGTATAGATATAGTATTGAATAGAAAAATTAATATTGAGGGGATTATATCTAAAGTTATAGATTTTGAAAAAGTGCCTATGATTATATGATTATAAATGATATTTATAAAAATCCTGCAAATTATATGAAAGTGGTTGCAGTTATTTAAGCCTATGCAGTCAGTTAGAAAAGTGATAAATGTGCTTGAGTATGTTATATATTCACCAAAGCCAGTAAGTATCAATCAGGCTGCCAGAGATCTTAATATGTCAGTTTCAAATGTATATAAATATTTATCAGAGCTATATAAATGTGGTCTTTTGATAAAGTCAAATGATAAAACTTATACCCCATCATTAAAAGTTGTTGAATATAGTAGCACTATATTAAAAAGAATAAGTATAAGGGAGCTAGCACATCCCTTTCTTGTTGATTTAATGGCAAAAACAGGGCAAACTGTTCATTTGGGAATAAGGGAAGGTTCTAAAGGTGTATATGTTGATAAAGTAGAAGGCCCTAATAGTCTTCCAATGGTATCTAAAATAGGAGCATCCTTTGATTTATACTCTACTGCTTTAGGGAAGGCAATGTTGGCTTTTTTAGAAGATTTTGAGATTAATAAATATTTAAAGACTGTAAAATTAGTAAAAAAAGCAAAAAACACCCTAACAAATCAAGATAAATTAAGAAAAGATTTAGAGGATATAAAAAAAAGGCACTTCTCTATGGATATGGAAGAAAATGAGGATGGCATAATTTGTATAGGTGCACCTATTTTTGATTTTAATGGCAGTGTTATTGCTGCCGTTAGTTTATCAACAATAGCTAGTAAATTGAATGAACAACTGATTAATGAATATACTGATAAGGTTTTAATATGTGCTAAAGAGATATCAAATCTCGCCGGATGTAAAGTGTAATATAACTATCAAATAATACAGACAGTTCTAAGCTTCACATATTGGTATTATTGTTATCTCTTAACTTGCTTATAATTGAGAGATGTGTGAACATGGTTTATGATGGCGTAAGTATGCGGGAAATCTGACTTGCGAAGTCGAAGGATTGACTTGCAAAGTCGGGAGAAGTTGGGAGATATTTGAAGCTAAGAAAAATTTTTATATAATAAGTATAAAAATATTTAAAATATAATAAAAATAATTTACATATAAAATATGAAAAATAAAATAATCTTTTTTATAATTATTATATTGATCCCTTTCTATAATTTAGCACTAAATATTTCATTTATAGATAAAAACACCTCTACAGGTTTAGATAAATATAATTCGCTACTAATGAATAATAATGTAATTAGTGCTGTTTTTGTAGGTGATATAATGTTATCTAGATATGTTGCTGGGTCAGTTGAGAGTAATTTTAATGGAGATTATGATAAATTATTTGAGCCCATAAAACCTTTTTTAGAAAACAGAGATATAGTATTTGGCAACTTAGAAGGAACGGTAACAGATCAAAACTTTAGGGTGAGAGGTAATGTTGTTCCTATTTTACAGAATCCTAGAAGTGGGTTATTATCATTAGCTAATGTATGTTGCAGGTTTTATACAGAATATGAAGCTGTAGAGTCACTGAAAAATGCGGGTTTTAATGTGCTTTCAATTGCTAATAATCATATTGGTGATGCAGGGCTATCAGGGATAGAGGATACAATTTATAATTTGGAAAGTCTGCAATTAGAGTATGTTGGGGGCGGCATGAATGCACTGGAAGCACATAAGCCATATACCTATAGTAAAAATGATATAAACGTTTGTTTAGTTGGTTATTCAAATATACTGTCTTCTGAAACTTGGGAAGCAACCGAAACAAGGGCTGGTATATCAATTTATGATGATGAAGAGTTTGCCAGAGATATAGAACTAATAAAGGATAAGTGTGATATTATTATTGTTTCACTGCACTTTGGAGAAGAAGATGATAGCGCTCCCGATCCTGAAGAAATAGAAACTGCTCATTATATTATTAATAAAGGTGCAGATATTATAATAGGGCATCACCCACATGTTATTCAACCAGTTGAAATATATAATGGAGGTTTGATTACATATAGTTTAGGCAATTTTATCTTTGATAACGATAACCCTGATAATTCTAAGGGTTTATTGTTGGAGATATTTATTGATAAGGATAAAAATGCTTTTGTTGTGCAAAACAAAATATTAATTAATTATAAACATCAACCAGTTTTACAGTAATTTGAACCGAAAATGCTGATTATATCATTTTATTATTATTTCAAACATTTTGACATTTATTGAAATTGTATGTTTTTAATTTAACTGCAATGGGAATAACCACAAGAAAAGCATATGTCACAGCCCTCTACATATGTTATTTGAGCACCGCATTCTGGACAAGCCCCATTTCTTACATGAATTTTATTATTCTTTTCTTTATTTTCCATTTCATCAACAATCTTGTCAATAGTTATATTGTTTTTGATATTTGTTTTTATATTTATTTTTTCAGATAGTGATTCTTCAATTGCTTTTGCTACAGCATCAGCACAGCTTAAGATTTGATGTGGACCAAATCCGTACTTCATATGGCATGATATTCCCTTTAATTGTTTTATAACTGTCTCAGGTTTGCCCCCACTTCTTAATATAACTGATATTAATCTACCAATTGCCTCACATTGACTTTGAGCACAACCACCAGCTTTTCCAATACTTGTGAATACTTCGAAGGGGTTACCATTTTCATCGTTATTAATAGTAACATAAAGCTTTCCACATCCTGTCATCATTTCAATTGTTTTACCAATAAGCATCTTAGGCCGTGGTCTTGGTTTGAAAGATAATTGCCCTTCTTTTGCCATCTTTTCTTTATCTGCTTGACCTATATTTAAAACTTGTTCTTCTCTGCTACCATCACGGTAAATTGTGATACCTTTACATCCATATTTATGTGCTATTAAATAAACCTTTTTTACATCTTCTATGGTTGCACTATTTGGAAAGTTAACTGTTTTACTTACAGCA
>JAXHVM010000091.1 GCA_034189185.1 Deferribacterota bacterium | reverse complement strand
AAAAAAATGTGTATAGATAGATATAGGCTGTGTATATAAATTTTAAGCTTAAATGTAATGTTTATTTTATCTAACTCACAGATCATTTATGTTTAATTTATTGTTTTAATTAGTTACATATCAAATTTATTAATCCAATCTTTTATTGTATCTTTTATCTTATCTCTTATTATCCTTGTTTGTGCCAATTTTTCATCATAGGTCCCCTGAAATCGTGAAGGGTCGTCAAATTCCCAATGGATACGCTCAATAGTTGAAGGAAAAACTGGACATCTTTCAGTTTGTGACTTATCACAAACAGTAATTACATAATGGAAAGATTTTTCACTTTTTAGGAGATCAAATACGCTTTTAGTCTTGTTTTTTGATATATCAATACCAATTTCCTTCATAGACTCAACTACTATAGGATTAAGCTTTCCTGGTTCAAGCCCAGCACTTTCCACTTCAAATTTATCTCCTGCAAAGGCTTTGAGAAATGCCTCACACATCTGGCTTCTGGCAGAATTATGCACACATACAAAGAGAACACTCTTTTTCATAATTAAACCACCTTACGAAATTTATTAGCATCTTTTAATATAAATACCTTCCTTTGAAAAATATATCAAGTTAGTTTAAAGTTAATATAATTATATAAAATATAAATTAATATATCTAGCACATTAATTTTACTTGTCAATTTTGTTTATTGAGTTCAGAGAATTGGCTTATTATATAAAAATATTTATAATTTTTATTAAAATATTAAACTCTATAAAATGATTTCTTATATTATAACTAAATTTAATAAAATTAAAAAAATAAAATTAAAAGTATATAAGTGTCTAAAATATAAACATATTAATTGATATTTAAAAATAAACTAAAATTAAGTTGACATTAATTAAATGCCTTTATAAAATTTATTTAAATATTAATAAGATTATAAAGCACTCATGCTTTTTGTAAATTTTAAAAATATTTTATGGAGGAAATAGATGGAAGAGACTAAAAGCAAACTTTTTAATATTAATAGGAGGGATTTTATAAAATATTGTACTATTATTTCTGGAATTTTAGGATTGCCTCCTATTTTTACTCCAAAAATTGCTGAAGCACTAGAAAGTGACAGTAGACCTCCTGTTATATGGCTAGAATTTCAAGATTGCGCAGGAGATACTGAAGCTTTACTTAGAGCTAACAGTCCATCTGCTGGAGAGCTTATACTTGAGTATATATCATTAGATTATCATGAAACTATTATGTCTGGGGCAGGAACACAAGCAGAAAAATCAAAAGATGAGACATTTGAAAAATATAGAGGTAAATATATATGCATAGTTGAAGGTTCAATTCCTACAGCAGAAAATGGTGTGTATTGTACTGTTGCTGGCAAAACAGCACTTAATACATTGAAAGAAGTAGGTGGCAACGCAGCAGTTGTTGTAGCAGTAGGCACTTGCGCGACCTATGGTGGGATACCTGCAGCATATCCTAACCCAACTATGGCAAAAGGTGTAGATGACATCATTAATAATGTGCCAGTTGTTAATCTGCCCGGATGTCCTGTCAATGTTGATAATTTAACCGCAACAATAGTACACTACCTTATTTTTAATGCTATACCTGCACTTGATAATTTTAAAAGACCAAGATTTGCATATGGTAAAAGGATACATGACAACTGTGAAAGAAGAGCCCATTTTGATGCTGGTCAATTTGTTGAAAAATGGGGCGACAGTGGCCATAGATCTGGATGGTGTCTGTATAAAATGGGTTGTAAAGGGCCAGAGACCTTTCACAATTGTCCAACAGTCAGATATAACGATGGTCTTTCATGGCCTGTTATGGCAGGGCATGGTTGTGTAGGTTGCTCTGAGCCTGCATTTTGGGATACAATGACACCTATTTATAAAAGACTTCCAAATGTTCCTGGTTTTGGAGTTGAAGCCAGTGCAACAAAAATAGGTGCAGCTGTTGTGGGGATTTCAGCTGCTGTTTTTGGTATACATGGAATAGTTAGCGCTATAAGACATAGAGATTTTGTAAAGAAAAAAACTAAAGAATATGAAGAAAAAATTGATGATTAGGGGGTAATATAATGGCTCAAAGAATAGTAGTTGATCCAGTAACAAGAATTGAAGGACATCTAAGGATAGAAGTAGTTGTCGAGAATAAACGGATTATTGATGCCTATTCGAGCTCAACAATGTTTAGAGGAATAGAAAAAATATTAGAAGGAAGAGACCCCCGTGATGCATGGTATTTTACCCAGCGTTTTTGTGGGGTATGTACAACCGTTCACTCAATTGCATCAATTAGAGCTGTAGAAAATGCATTAAATATACAAGTACCTTTTAATGCAGAAATGATAAGAAATATAATCATGGGTTCACAGGCAATACAGGATCATATAATACATTTTTATCATCTCCATGCTTTAGATTGGGTTGATATCATTTCTGCATTGAAAGCTGATCCCAAGAAGACTTCAAAACTACAACAGTCAATATCAGATTGGAAGTTTTCAAGTGAAGCATATTTTAAGTCAGTACAAGACAAAATAGCGTCTTTTGCAAAATCTGGCAGACTTGGTCCTTTTAAAAGCGGATATTGGGGACATTCTGCAATGAAATTACCCCCTGAGGCAAACTTGATGGCAGTTGCACACTACCTAGAAGCTCTTTATTTACAGAAAGAAATGATCAAAATCCACGCTATTTTGGGTTCTAAAAATCCACATCCTCAGACCTTTTTAGTAGGAGGTATGTCTATCCCTATTGATCCAAATAGCCAAAATGCTTTAAATTCAGGCAAGATTTCACTGATTAGAAAATATATTAATCAAGCAAAAGAATTCACAGAAAAAGTTTATATCCCTGATTTATTAGTCATAGCCCCTTTTTATTTAGACTGGTCTAAAATTGGTGCAGGACATAAAAATTATCTTTCTTATGGAGATTATGCTGAAGGATGGGTATATCCAGAAAGTCTGTATTTGCCTGCTGGTATTATAATAAATGGAGATTTATCGAATGTGTATGATGTTGATGAGAAAAAAATAACAGAGTATGTTACTCATTCATGGTATAAATATAGTGATGGTGATAATAAATCAAAACATCCACTTAATGGAGAAACAAAATGGAATTATACAGGCCCGCAACCTCCATATGATTACTTAAATGTAGAAAATAAATATTCTTGGGTTAAATCACCACGTTATGATGACAAGCCGATGGAAGTGGGTCCACTTGCAAGAATGTTAGTAGCATATGCAAAAGGGCATAAAGACGTAAAAAATATAGTAGATTTTGTTTTAGGGAAAATCAATACAACACCTGATAGTTTGTTTTCAACGCTTGGTAGAACTGCTGCAAGGGGTATTGAAACTCAGGTTATAGTAAATAGGCTAGGCAAATGGTTAGATATGTTAACTAATAACATTAAACAGGGGGACTATGAGATACATAATAGTAGTAGATGGGATCCATCTAGTTGGCCAAAATCAGCCGAAGGGTATGGTTTGCATGAAGCTCCAAGGGGTTCTCTAGGGCACTGGATAGTTATTGAGGATAAAGAGATAAAAAACTATCAGGCAGTTGTGCCAACAACATGGAACGCAGGTCCAAGAGATGCACATGGTATAAGGGGCCCCTATGAAGAATCTTTAGTTGGCACACCCGTTGCTGACGAAACAAAACCTTTGGAAATATTAAGAACCATCCACTCCTTTGATCCATGCCTTGCATGTGCAGTTCATGTTGTTAACAAAAAAGGAAATATTTTATCAACAGCTAAGATTCTTTAGAGAGGTGTTTTAATGGCTGAATATTGTGCTGTAAGAAGATATGTATATGTTTGGGAAGTCCCAATAAGAATAGCCCATTGGGGAATTTTTTTCTCTATTATTGTCCTTTCATTCACAGGTATATATATTCATCATCCCTTTATAAATGTTGCAGGCATAGAACAACCTTATCTTATGGGTTGGATGCGCACAATTCACTATATAACGGGGGCAATTTTTATGTTTTTCGTTCTCTTAAGAATTTATTGGTTTATAATAAGTGGTCGCTACGGAAGTTTAAAAAGTTTTGTATCATCAATTGACAAGAAACATTTTAAAATTTTTCTAGATTATGTTAAATACTATGCATTTTTAAAGAAAGATCCCCCTCATGTGATTGGCCATAATCCATTAGCAATTGTAGCCTACTTTATACTTTATATACTGTTTATATTTCAAATAATTACAGGATTTGCCCTTTGGGGGTTATATGATCAAAATGGGTTATCATATGAGTTGTTTGGTTGGGTATTTAGCGTAGTAAATATCCAATGGATACGTTTCTACCACTTTATACTAATGTTCTTTATTGCAGGTTTTTTTATCAATCATATATATAGTGCTGTCTTATTTGATTTTAGGACTCAATCAGGTGAAATTAGTGCAATTTTTGCTGGGTGGAAGCCATTAAGAAATGAGAGTAATAATAAGGATTAGTATTTTTTGAAACATACGCTTATTTTAGGGCTTGGAAATATTTTGAAAGGGGATGATGGTGTTGGTGTTGCTGTTGTAAATGAACTTAAAAAAGAAGTCTCATCAAATAAATATCTAAAAATTATAGACGGCGGTACTTTGGGTTTAGATCTGTTAAATTATGTAGAGTGGGCAGATATACTTATAATTATAGATGCGGTTAATATTGATAAACAGCCTGGGACTATTATATATTCAAAAATAAATAATTTAAATATTGATATACCCTTTGGAAAGACTTCACATGAAGTTGATCTTGAAGATTTGCTTTTCTCAGCGAAATTGTTAGGTGTATTACCAGAAAAGATTATTTTTTACGGTATACAAATTGAAAAAATATCTGATGGTATTTCATTATCAAGAAGTGTAAACGAAAATGTAGATAAATTGTGTGCTTATATAAAAAAAGAGATTAAAGATAATATTTAATTATAAATTACTATGCATGAAGCTTCATTAGCTGCCAGTATCTTGGATATAGCTTTTGATATTGCTAAAGAACATAAAGCAGATAAAATCAACTCAATAAAGATATTAGTAGGGAAACTCAAGGCAGTTGATATAGATAGTCTGAAATTTGCATTTAATGCTTTAAAAGATGGAACTATTGCTGATAAATGTATTTTATACACTAAAGAAGTGGATATTAGAATAAGGTGTTATAGTTGTAAGGAATTATCAATATTGAAAGAAATTTCTATGGTATGCCCTTTATGCGCTTCTTTTGATATTGAGGTTTTAGAAGGCGATGAATTTTTAATAAAAGAGATGGAGGTTGATTGATGGAGAAAATCCTACTTGATCAAAAGATTCTTGCTAAAAACGAATTAATTGCAAGAGAGTTAAAAGAATTTTATAAAAGAAATAGAATATTTGTGTTAAATTTACTATCCTCGCCAGGGAGTGGTAAAACAAGTCTATTAGAACTTATATTGCCAAAACTTAGAAGTAAATATAACATTCTAGTTTTAGTAGGGGATCTACAAACTGATAATGATGCTAAACGTATAGAAAAAACCGGTGTAAAAGTGGTACAAATCAATACAGGCAAAGCCTGTCACTTAGATGCAAAAAATATATATGATGTTTTAAATAACTTTGAAAACTTGCAAGATATAGATATTCTGTTTATTGAAAATGTAGGCAATCTAGTTTGTCCAGCTAGTTTTGATCTTGGTGAGGATTTAAAGATTTTATTACTTAGCACTCCTGAGGGGGATGATAAGCCTGAAAAGTACCCTATAATGGTTAATTGTGCAAATTGTCTTGTTATTAATAAGATAGATCTTATTCCATATGTAAGATTTAATATAGATAAATGTATTGAAAGAGCTACTAGGATTAATCCTAAACTAGATGTTTTTAAATGTTCATGCTTGAGAGATGAGGGGTTAGAAAAAATAATAAATTATATTGAAAGAAAAGTCAGTGATAAACAGGTTGTACCTAATTAATTAAGCTAAAATGTGCTTACAAACAACTAAGAAAATAAAAGAGGGTTGTTTTGAATTTAAGCTTAGTGGAGTAGTTCAAGGAGTTGGCTTTCGCCCTTTTGTTTATAAGATTGCAGTCGAACACAATTTAAAAGGTTGGGTAAAAAATACTAATTATGGTTTATTTATTGTAGTCCAAGGTGCTCTTTCAAATATAGAGACTTTTAAAAAGCAATTAATTTCTGAGGCTCCTACTTTAGCAAGAATTAAGAAAATAGAGACCAGACAAATAAAAACTAAACAGATAACAGATTTTCAAATTCTTCTAAGTGATATAAAAGGAGATAGAAAGGCTCTTATTCCCCCAGATATTGCAATATGTCCAGCATGTGTTAAAGATGTTTTATCAGTGGAAAGCAGGTTTTATCTCTATCCTTTTACTAATTGTACAAATTGTGGCCCAAGATTTACAATTGTTGAAAGACTACCCTATGATAGAAAACAAACTTCTATGAAAGAATTCCCTATGTGTACAGATTGTGCCTTTGAATATAATACAATGAGTAATAGGCGTTTTCATGCGCAACCTATTGCATGCAACAGATGTGGCCCTAAAGTAAAACTTATAGGAAAAGATGGAAATATTTTACAAGAGAATTGGTTAACTAAAACGTGGCAGTTATTGAAAGAGGGTAAAATTATTGCAGCTAAAGGATTAGGTGGCTTTCATTTAATTTGTAAAGTTGAGCATAGTGTAATAGATAGGCTTAGACGTTTAAAGGATAGGGAAGATAAGCCATTGCCAGTTATGTGCAGGGATTTGTCTGTTGTTAAACATTTTTGTATTGTCACGAAAAAAGAACAAGATTTATTAACCTCTCCTATTGCACCTATAGTTGTGATGCCTGTGAAAAATAATGATACTCTACCATCAAATTTAACTAAAGGCTTGCCTACTTTGGGTGTAATGCTACCATATAGTCCATTACATTTATTATTATTACAAGGTCCAGAAAATATTTTAATTGCAACAAGTGCCAATATATCAGATTTGCCACTTATAAAAGATAATGAGCAAGCTTTAAGTAAATTGCAA
>JAXHVM010000090.1 GCA_034189185.1 Deferribacterota bacterium | reverse complement strand
GATACACTTTTACCATATCATCCTCAATTTTCTGATAGCAGCATCCCTGCTGATTGTACGATAACTGATGATGGAGATGCTTATGTCGTTAACGGTCAAAAATCCTCCTGGGTTTCCTGTGGTACGATTGCTACGCATATAGCTCTGTTTACTCAGATGGATAAGAGCAAGGGTCATGCAGGCAGTGGGATTTTAATTGTACCCTCGGATTTGCCAGGTGTTACAAAAGGTGCACCACTCAATAAGTTGGGACAAAGGGATTTAAACCAGGGTGAAATCTTTTTTGATAATGTTCGAGTACCTAAAAAATACCTTGTTATTGGCCCTGAAGGCTATGAGGCATTATGTGAAATCGTACTTTCAACAACAACTGCCTTTATGGGACTTTTAGGTGCTGGTTCTGCTAGGGCAGCTTTAGAGGAAGCGGTAGATTATACAAGAAACCGCGTGCAGGGAGGTAAACTTATTAAAGAGCACCAAACCATACAAACAAAATTGTTTCACATGCAGACCAAGGTCGAGACTGCTCGACTTATTAGCCGCGCTGCCTATATTTTTAACCAAAATACCACAACACCGGCAGAGGAATATTCATTGATGGCTAAAGTTCATGGCACGGAAGCTGCTTTTAGCGTAGCACATGATGCTGTCCAGATATTTGGAGGCTATGGTATGGCAAAAGGATATCTTGTAGAAAAGCTCTTTAGAGATACGCGTGCAATGCTTACCGAAGACGGTGTAAATGATATTTTAGCAATTGCTGGTGGTCACAAGATCGTTGAAAATTATCCACGCGGAGACTGATGGTCATAAATAAAAAATTAAGAGAATGTAAGAGGCAGGGAATAGACTCCTTAAAAGGTTCTATGACTCAGGTGATAGGGGAGTTCTCCTGCCTTTCTAACTTTAACTTGTAAAACAAATTTATATAAATATAATTTTAACACTAATTATTAGAAGGAGATTACTATTATGAATGATGTTTATATTATAGGGCTTGGTATGATTCGTTTTAACAAATATCCAGATAGGGATGTTAGAGATATGGCGCATGAATCGATTAACAAGGCATTAAACGATGCAGAATTGAAAAAATCTGATCTCCAGGCAGCTTTTTTTTCAAATACCTTTTGGGGAATGTTTTCCAACCAGCATTCTATTCGGGGTCAAGTTGTGCTCAGGTCTATGGGAATCGACAAGATTCCAGTTGCTAATGTAGAAAATGCTTGCGCTGGTGCATCTACAGCACTGCATCTAGCTTATACCGGGGTTTTGGCGGGAATGTATGATTGTGCGTTGGTTGTTGGCTCAGAAAAGATAACCCATCCTGATAAGACTAAATCGCTAACTGCTTATGCTACCTGTATGGATGTTGAAAATTTCGACAAGCAAATCAAAATGATGGAGAAAATAAAGAATTCTTTTCAAATTGATATCCCAGAAGGCCAGACACCCCCTGGCCAGGGCAGGAGCATTTTTATGGATGCCTACGCAATGATGGCTGCCTGGCATATGAGCAAGTTTGGTTCTACTCAACAACAGATGGCTAAAATTAGCTCTAAAAATCATTGGCATGGCTCTCTTAATCCACTTGCTCAATATCAAAAAGAAATGACAGTAGAGGAAGTAATGAATGACAAGCTCATTTCCTATCCTTTAACCCGGGCGATGTGTGCCCCTGTTGGAGATGGAGCAGCTGCGGCAATTATTTGTTCCAAGGAGTTTTTAAAAAAATTAAAAAACGCTCGACCAATAAAGATAAGAGCCTCTGTGCATGGTTCAGGAAGGGATAGAAATATGGATGATGAAGATATCGGTGAACGTTTGGCCAGGCAGGCGTACAATCAAGCGGGAGTGGGACCAGAAGATATAAACATTGCTGAATTGCACGATGCAACTGCATATGGTGAATTACATCAGACTGAAGCAATGGGTTTTTGTAAGCTTGGTGAAGGTGGGCCTTATGCAGAATCTGGTGCGACTACCTTAGGCGGTGAAAAACCAGTCAATACGAGTGGAGGCTTGGAATGTCGGGGCCATCCTATTGGGGCTTCGGGTTTAGCGCAGATATATGAGCTAGGTCTTCAGTTAAGAGGTGAGGCTGGCAAACGCCAGGTTGAAGGTGCTAGACTTGCTCTTGCTGAAAATGGCGGAGGCAATATTGGTGTTGAAGAAGCTGCTATGTGCATTCATATACTTGAAAAAGTTAAGTAGATCATTTTGAAAGTAAGATAATAATAGATATCAGCTTGTAGAAGTAGGTTTGTTAATTATGTTAGAGACAAGTTTTGGAAATTTGATAGATAAAGCTTTTAGAAAATACAAGGATAAGACTGCATTTACGATTAATGGCCGGAATTACTTATATTCCGAGGTACATTCTACAGTGAATAAATTGGCTAACGGATTATCTTCACTGGGCTTGCAAAAAGGAGATCGGGTTGTGGTAATGTGCGTTAACTGCATTGAGTGGATTTATGCAGACATTGCCACAGCAAAAATTGGTTTAATAAAAATTCCAATTAATAAAATGCAGGTTAAGGAGGATATTGAGTACCGGCTAAAAGATTCTGGTGCTAGAGCCGTGATATTGGACGATTATTTTTATAATAAATGTGGTCTTTTTTTTCAGGATTATGAGTCCATTGAGTTTATTGTTGCTATAACAGAGGATAAAGAGTTTCTCTCGCAGCCTGTCATTGATTTTTATAAATTAATATCAGAATCCCCTAGTCAGACGCCTGAAGGCTTAGTTAATCAGGAAGATTTGATTGCAATAATGTATACTGGCGGCACAACTGGAGCACCAAAAGGTGTGATGCACACGCATAAGTCTTATGTTAGTATTATTTATAGTCAGATTTTAGAAATGGAGATATTTGAAGGTGAAGTTATGCTTCAGACTGCTCCATTGCCACATTCAGCTGGATTTTTGGTGCCATCTTGCCTGCTTAGAGGTGGACGTGTTCTCATAATGGATGGATTTGATCCCGAAAAGGTATTTCAGGCCATTGAAAAAGAAAAAGTGACAGAGACATTCATGGTTCCTACAATGATATATACATTTCTAGATCATCCAGCTAGAAAAAATTACGATTTGTCCAGTTTAAGAACAATTGTTTACGGCGCTGCTCCTATATCGCCCAGGCGACTAGAGGAGGCTATCGAGGAATTGGGTCCAATCTTTCTTCAGGCTTATTCGCAAATGGAGGTTGCCAATCAGACGACAGTCTTAAGTAAAAGTCAGCATATTGAAGCAATTCAACAAAACAAAAAAAAGCGTCTTTCTTCCTGTGGAATGCCAATACTAATGTCACAGGTAAAAGTGGTTGATGATAATGGAAATGAAGTGGGAATCGATACCCCTGGCGAGATTATCACAAGGGGACCGCATATGATGAAAGGCTATTGGCGGCAGCCTGAGGAAACGAAAAAGACTATAATTAATGGTTGGTTATATACGGGAGATATGGCAAAGATAGATGAAGATGGCTTTATATACCTGGTGGATCGAAAAAAGGATATGATCATTAGTGGTGGGATGAACGTTTATTCCGCTGAAGTAGAACATGTTTTATCTCAACATCCGGCAGTCAAAGAGGTGATTGTTATTGGAATTCCCGATGAGAAGTGGGGTGAAGCTGTGTGTGCTGTTGTTGTGAAAGCTCCAGATAAAGAAATTACTGAGGAAGATCTTATCCAGTTTTGTAGGCAAAGACTTTCAGCTTATAAAAGACCTAAAAAGATTGAGTTTGTAGAGCAGATACCACGGACTCCTGTGGGTAAGTATGATAAAAAACTCGTCAGACAGAAATACTGGGAGGGTAAAGAAAGAAATATTTAGCGAACTCATATTATATATTGAGGCCTTATCATACGGGGATATTGAATTTACAAGTATTAACAAGTAAACTGGAGTAAAAATGATTCGTTTAGAATTTGTTCTAAAAAAACGGGAGGATATTGCATCTGATAAATTTTATGAATACTGGCTCAATAATCATGGTACACTTGTTGCCAAGCATCGTGAGGCTTTGAAGGTACAGAAGTACATTCAACTTCATACAATTGATGATGAATTAAATCATATATTTTCTCAACAACGTGGCACTATGGGACCTTATGATGGGGTAGCAGAGTTGTGGTGGAATAGTATGGAGGATTTGGTGGCAGCGTTTCAATCACAGGAGGGACAATTTGCTGCAAGTAAGCTTCTTGAAGATGAGAAGGTATTTATTGATCACTCCAGGTCTCCCTTGTGGCTGGCTTATGAAATTCCGCAAGTTAATCCAGCTGGAGAGAATATTTTTGCTTCACCTGATAATAATGTGCTTAAACTTTACTACCCCTTGCGTCATTTGAAGACGCTCACCTTAGACCAAGCTCAATTCTACTGGCTATGTACTCATGGCCCTAAAGTTCGGCAACATGCCTTAACAGCAGCGATCTTAAGATATATTCAGGTTCATCGGCTGAAGGATGAATTGGGGCCAATGCTTGGACAAGCTCGGAGGGTTGTAGATGAGCCCTTTACAGGGCACGCTGAGCTTTGGTTTGAGCATAATGCATTGCTTGAGGCCATTACTACACCAGAAGGACAGAAAGCCTTCAGTTTTTTTCTTGAAGATGAGAAAAAATTTATTGATTTTGGCCGTTCTGCACTATGGTTAGCAAAAGAATATGTAATTTTTAACTACATGAACATGTAACTAGGAAGTTCTAAAGAATTATAAATTGATTGTTTTAGCATCCATTTTAAATTAAAAGTTGTTATTTTCAAATGATTTAATATTATATTGTGATATGCATTTTGAGAATTTATTAAATTCAGATAAGATAATACTATTTGATGGTGCGATGGGCACCTCCTTGCAAAATATTAATATTCCGAATGGAATAGATGAAAAATATCAGGGTTGTAACGAGTATTTGAATATATTTGCACCTGAAATAATCTATGATATTCATAAATCTTTTTTAGATGCAGGTGCAGATGTAATTGAAACAAATACCTTTGGGGCTAACAAGGTAATATTAAGTGAGTATTCTCTTGAAAAGGAATGCTATAAAATTAATTTTGAGGCTGTTAAGATTGCAAAAGAGGCAGCAAATAAATATGGGAAATTTGTGGCAGCATCAATTGGACCAACCAATAAGTTACCAAGTTTAAAACAGATAACCTTTGATGAACTCCAGGATGCATATAGGCCACAAATAGAGGCTTTTATTGATGCATCAGCAGATTTAATCTTAATTGAAACAGCCCAGGATCTACTCCAAGTAAAGGCAGCGCTGTTTGCTACATTTACAACACTAAAAAAACATAATTCAAACATCTATGTTATGTTGTCTGTTTCTTTGCAGGATAATGGGTATATGCTTTTAGGTTCAAATATCGACGCTATTGTTTCATTAGCAGAATGTTTTCCAATAATATCATTGGGTTTTAACTGTTCCTTTGGTCCTGATAAGATGATAAGCCCATTAAATGAGTTAAATAATAAATGGTCTAGACTTATATCGGTTATTCCAAATGCTGGGTTACCTAAAAATGTAGACGGTAAATTGGTTTATGATTTATCTTCTAAGGATTTTGCAAAAATTATAGAGAGTCTATGCGATAAATCTTTTGTTGATATTGTAGGAGGTTGTTGTGGAACTACACCTGAGTATATAAAAGAGTTAAATAGTATTATTGAGCAATATAAAAGAAGAGGAATAAAGAAAATACCCTATATTGGAAAGGGTAGCAGCCTATTCAATATATCTACTTTAAGGCAGGAACCCCCTCCAGCTATTATAGCTGAGCGAGGAAATGTTAATGGTAGTAAAATATTTAGGAACTTATTATTAAATGATGATTATGATTCAATGTTACAATTTTTAAAAAAAGAGGAAGATTATGCACACTTCTTAGATATTTCAGTTGCATACCCAGGGCGTAACGAAATAGATGATTTAGAAAAAATAGTATCTTTAGCAAATAAAAATATAATAAAGCCAATTTGTATTGATTCAACAAATCCTGATGCTATTGAGACGGCTTTAAAAAGCTATGCAGGTAAGCCAATTATAAATTCTGTTCATTTTGAAGATGGTGGAGATAAGTTAAAAAAAGTTTTTGAGATAATTAGGTATCTCCCAGCTGTTATGATAGGTCTTTGTATTGATGAAGAAGGGATGGCACTAAAGGCTGATAAAAAGTTGAGTATCGCAAAAAGAATATATGATAAATGGGTAAATTTTTATGGTTATAAATCAGAGGATTTAATAATTGATCCACTTACCTTTTCAATTGGGGCAGGGGATAAATCCTTGAGGTTTGCTGGTGTTGAAACGTTAAATGCGTTAAAACTAATTAAAAAAGAATTGCCGGCAGTAAATACAATTTTAGGTGTTAGCAATATTTCCTTTGGTCTATCTAAGAATTCGAGGCCTTATCTAAATAGTATTTTTTTAAAAGAGGCAATAGATGCCGGTTTAGATATGGCTATAATAGATCCAAAAAAGATAATCCCTATAGCAAATATAGATGATGAGAAAAGAAGGTTATGCTTAGACTTAATATATGGCGAAGAGAATAGTCTAACAAATTTTATTAAGTATTTCTCAGATAATGCTGGTTACTTTGATACTAAGATTAGTAAAAATATGAGTGATGAAGAGCTTATAAAAGAAAAAATTTTAAAGGGCGATAAAATTGACATAGAAAAAATACTGCAGAGATTATTAGAAAAGTATGCTGCAATTGAAATAATAAATAATATATTACTGGAGGCAATGAAGGAGGTAGGAAGGCTTTTTGGCGAGGGCAAAATACTTTTACCCTTTGTACTTGAATCTGCAGAAACAATGAAGATGTCAATAAAATATTTAGAACCATATTTGGAAAAGAAGAAGGAACAAAAAAAAGGCACAATCCTTTTGGCAACTGTAAAGGGCGATGTACATGATATTGGTAAAAACCTAGTTGATATTATTTTATCAAATAATGGATATGAAGTACATAATCTTGGTATAAAAGTGCCTGTCGAAGAAATGTGTAAAAAATATAGAGAGATCAAACCAGATGCTATTGGTATGAGTGGTTTATT